>CBINJL010000369.1:0-4096 GCA_966250925.1 uncultured Opitutus sp.
GAAGCGAAGGCAACAATGCTGGCCTCGATCTCGGCGAGCGCGGGGCGATGCATCGACCAGTGACCCTGCATGCCGATGCCATCGATGCGAATGCCCTTGGCCTGGAAGTCTCGCACCATCGCAACCACGGCATCGCGGCGGCCGGGCTCGGTCATACCATAGTCGTTGTAGATCAGTTTGGTGGAAGCGGGCAGGATTTCGGCCGCCATCCGAAAGGCTTCCTCTTCAAAACTGTCGCCGATGATTTGGTTGAATTTGCTGCGGCGTCGCGAGCCATCGCCCTCGATGGATTCGTTGACGACATCCCAGAGATCGACCTTGTCGCCCCAGCGTTCGGCGTAGAGCTGCACGCGCTGGCGCATGCGATGCAGCAGCGCCTCGCGGGAGAGGAGGTTTCCGGCCTCGTCCTCAAACACCCAGTCCGGAGTCTGGCTGTGCCAGAAGAGCACGTGGCCGATGGTGTAGAGGGCGTGTTTCTCGGCAAACGCAACGAAACGATCGGCCGTATCGAAGTTGTAGATACCGGGATCGGGGTTGATCACGCCCCATTTCATGCCGTTGGCGAGAGTGAGCGTGTCGAAATGGGCCGCGGCGAGCATGAGCGTCGGATGCTCCGGATCGCGCAAGTGCCAGCCGCCAGCGGTGGCGCCGATGCGGAACTTGCCCGCGAAGGCCTGCTTCAAGGTGACCGCGGGAGCGTCGTCGGCGGCGGTGAGAAGTGAAGTCGCGGTGAGGCCGAAGGCAAACAGCAGTCGGACCAAGGGGGAACGGGGAGCAAATCGCATGATGAGGAACGTGGATGGCCCACGGTGGGTGTTGAAGTCGAGGGGCTGATGTGCGCTAACGAAAGAACTCGGTTTCGGCGCGGAGGACAGTTCCGTCGGGTAGCGGTGCCTGATTTGGAGGCTGGCGAACGCCGCGTATTCAGTTTTCGGAGACTGCGTTTACGGAAGGGAAAGGTTCTCCCTGGTTTAGCGGATAAATCGTGGGCGCGAAGATCAGTTGCCCCTCAGCATCGAAGGCAAAGGAAAGTATCGGGGTGTAGGTAGTCTCGGGCAGGCTGATTTTCACCGTGAAGGTGTTCGCATCGGCCCATGCGGCGGCTGCGCCGTAGCTTTGGTCGCTGCCGGGCATGGCGCGATTTTCGATGGTTTGAAAGGCGGCGGTGCGGCCGGTCCGCCAGGCGCCCAGACCCGCTTCGAGCGAGTGAGTCGTGCCGTCGACATCGGCGACGAGCGTGACGTGGTCGCTGGCGAAATTGAGTGTGATGGCGGAGACGCGGGATTCGTTGTCCGGCAGCACGAAGCGTCGCCCCGAGATGCGTTGAGTGGTCGGGGAATCGGTCGCACCCGCGGGCAGACGAAGGGTGAGTCCAGCCAGGCGCTGGGTCAGCGCGTTGGCGGCAGTGGTGTCGGCGGGCAGCGGCACGGAGGCGAGGCCGGGCAGGATGTGTTGCCATACGCGTTTCATCACGCCGGCCATGTCGTTGGTGCCGGAGGTGATGGCGATGACCGCGTCATGCTGTGGCATGACGATGCAGAACTGGCCGAAGCGGCCGTCGCCGCGGTAAAAGCCCGGCGTGCAGCGCCAGAACTGATAGCCGTAACCCTGATCCCACTCACTGTTGGGGTTGCTGCCGTTGGATGTCTGCCGGCTGGTGGCGGCGTCGACATAATCGGCGGGGAGGAGCCGGCGGCCGTTCCATTCTCCGCGCTGAAGATACAGCTGACCGAATTTGGCAATGTCTTCCGTGGTGGCGCGGAGACCGAAGCCGCCGACCGCCACGCCGTCCTTGCTGCGATCCCAATGCGGCGAAACGATGCCCAGCGGTGCGAACAATCGGGGCGTGAGGTAGTCGACCAGGCTGGTGCCGCTGACCTTTTCGACGGCGGCGGCGAGCACGTAGCTGGCCGGGGTGTTGTAGAGAAAATGCGTGCCGGGTTTGTGCGCGACCGGGAGATGCAGGAAGTCGTGCACCAGCGTGGTGCCATCGCGTCCGGCCCAGGCAAAGGCGTTCAGATCGTCGTCATGGTGGCCGGTGTTCATGGCGAGCAGATCGCGCACCCGCATGTTGCGCAGATTGCCGCTCGGTTCGGTCGGTGCGTCCGTCGGGAAGAGCTCGATGAGCGGCGTGTCGAGCGAGAGCCGTCCCTCGGCGATGGCCATACCGACCGCGGTCGAGGTGAAGCTTTTCGAAAGCGAAAACAGCATGTGCTGCGCCTGTGGGTTGTGCGGCGTCCACCAGCCTTCGGCGACGACCTTGCCGTGACGCACGAGCATGAAGCTGTGCAACGCATCGATGTTGGCGTCGACATCTTCGATGAACCGCAGCACGGCGGCGGAGGACACGCCTTCGTTTTCCGGCACACTGCGCGGCAGCGAAATCGGCGTGGCGAAGGTCGTGGCAATGGCCAGCAGCGACGTCAGAAAACCGACGATCGGCCGCAGGCGTTGTTGGGGGGCAACAAAAGAAGAGTGGCGGGGTGAAAACATGGCTGGAGCGCAACCCTACAGGCCGTATTTGCGGACGCGAGGCGCGACCGGGTTTAGCGTTCACTGGCCGGCTTGACCGTCCGTGCGCAATCAGAGTGGACGGGCTGTGCTGCCGACGTTGGAGTGGCCGGTGCGTGACACGGGTTTGCATGACATGGTTGGGCTTTTGGCGAGTAGTTGCGATGCTCGGCCTCGTGCCGGTTTTGTCCGGTCAATCCCTGCCGGCGGGATTTGTGCACATCGACCAAGTTGCGCCCGACGTGGTGCAGGAACTGCGTTATGCGACACCGGACAATTTTGTCGGCACACCGATCGACGGTTACGAATCCGGCCGGGCCGTGCTCACCCGAGCTGCGGCCGAGGCGTTGGCCGCGGTGCAGAGTGAGCTGGAGGCGGCCGGATTTGGTTTGAAACTCTTCGATGCGTATCGCCCGCAGCAGGCGGTGGCGCATTTCGTGCGCTGGGCGCGGGATGCGTCGGCCGATGAAACACGGTCGACGTTTTATCCGAACCTGACGAAGCGACAGCTGTTTGGCGAAGGCTACCTCGCCCTGGAGTCCGCCCATTCGCGGGGCAGTGCTGTCGATGTGACGCTGCTGCGGCGCACCGCCCAACAAGGATGGGCACCAGTGGACATGGGCACGCCCTTCGACTTTTTTGGCCCGGAGTCCGCGCCCTTTTCTGAGTCCGTGACGGCGGAACAGCGCATGAATCGACTCAAGCTCCGGGCTATCATGGAAAAACACGGGTTTGCGCCGTCGGCCAAGGAGTGGTGGCATTTCTCACTGCGCGCCGAACCCTTTCCGGAAACGTATTTCGATTTCCCGATTCGTTAACTCTCAGCCCTCAAGCCTCGCCCCATGAAAACTCGCCGGAAATTTTCGATCCTCGTTTTCAACGCGCTGCTGTGGAGCGGCATTCAGGGGCAGACCTTGGAGGAATGGGCGGGCGAAATCGTCACGGCGATCGAGCGCAAGCAACCTTATCCGACCTTGGCGGCGACCTCGCGCAACGGCACCGAATATCTCGCCTATCAGGTGCAGCGCGACGTGGTGGATCGACTGGTCAAGGGCGGAGACTCCATCGTGGGGCACAAGGCGGGACTGACCTCGGAAGCGGCGCAGGCGCGCTTCGGGCTGTTCGAGCCGGTGGCGGGCACGCTCCTCAAATCACATCTGAAAAACACCGCTACGTTTGTCAGCCTGCGTGAACATGACGGTCTCACGATCGAGCTGGAGGTGGGATTCGAGTTGAAGCTCAGCATCCGGAACGAGCCGGCGGATGTGGAGGAACTCAAAACTTATGTGCGTGGTTGTCTGCCGGTGGTGGAGTTGCCGAACATCGAATTTTCCTCGCCGGATCAAATGACCGGAGCCGACATCATCGCGAGCAACGTCTGCGCCACGACAGTGGTGGTTGGGCGTCTGCTGGAACTGGAGCGCGTCGATCCCAACGCCGTGAAAGTCAGTCTGAAGCGCAACGACGAACAGATCGCGGCGGGCGTCGGCACGGATGCGATGGGCGATCAGTGGGAGGCGCTGCTGTGGCTCGTGCGCCAGCGTCTGCGCCAGGGTTATGAAGTGAAGCGCAACGATTTGCTCAT
>CBINJL010000370.1:0-4079 GCA_966250925.1 uncultured Opitutus sp.
TCGTCGGCGTCGTCGGCGCCGTGCTGGGGCATTCGTTTTCCTGCTTCCTCGGCTTTCGTGGCGGCAAGGGCGTGGCGACCGCGGCCGGTGGCCTGTTTGTGCTGATGCCGGTGCCGTGCCTGATCGCGGCGGTGGTCTGGGTGGGCGCGTTCTACCTTTTCAAATACGTTTCGCTGGCGTCGATTTTCGCCGCGGTGGTGATCGCGGTGCTGCCGTGGTTCATGGTTTTCGGACGCCCGATCACCGTGATGGCCACATTGCTCGGCGTGCTCGTCGTCGCCCGGCATCACGCCAACATTCGCCGGCTGCTGGCCGGCACTGAACATCGGTGGGCGCGCAAATAACGCCGTCCCGCCCGAACCTTTCCATGAGCGATCTTCCCGTCGTCAACATCGGCATCTGCGGCCTCGGCACCGTGGGGCAGGGGGTGTGGAAACACATCAGCCGGTCCCGCGCCAAACTGGAGTCGCGCCTCGGTGCCCGGCTCGTGCTCAAGCGCGCCTCGGTGCGCGATCTCGGCAAGAAGCGTTCCGTGCGGGTGGCGCGGAATCTGTTGACCGCCGATCCGATGGCCGTGGCCACCGATCCGTCGATCCAGATCGTATGCGAACTCATCGGCGGCACGACGCTCGCGCGCGAACTTACGCTCGCCGCGCTGCGTCTCGGCAAGACCGTGGTCTCGGCCAACAAGGCGCTCGTGTGCGAACACGGTCCCGAGATTTTCGCGGCCGCACGTCGCCATGGCGGCCATTACTTTTTCGAAGCCTCCGTGGCCGGCGGCATTCCCATCATCAAGGCATTGCGCGAGGGCCTCGTCGCCAACCGTTTCGACCGCATCTACGGCATCCTCAACGGCACGTGCAATTACATCCTTACCCGCATGGAGCGGGAGGGGTTGACCTATCCGGAGATTCTCAAGGAGGCCAAGGCGCTCGGCTACGCCGAGGCCGACGAATCGCTCGACGTCGAGGGCTGGGACACCGCGCACAAGGCGTCGATCCTGACCTACCTCGCCCACGGCACCTGGGTGCCGACCAAGGCGATGGTGGTCGAGGGCATCACCCATCTCACGCAGGACGACATCGCCTACGCCGCCGACAACGGCTACGCCATCAAACTGCTCGCCGTCATCACCCGCGACCTCGGCACCGATGCGCTTGCGGTCAGCATCGCGCCGACGCTGCTGCCGCGCACCAAGGTGCTGGCCAACGTCCACGAGGTTTACAACGGCATCTCCGTTTCCGGCGACGTCGTCGGCGAAACGCTCTACATCGGCCGCGGCGCCGGTCAGGACGCCACCGCCAGCGCGGTCATCAGCGACATCGTCGACGCCATTGCGCTGCTCCTGCGCGGCAACGCGCCGTTGCCCGAGCCGGTTGAGCACCGTTGCCCGCTGAGCAAGCCCGAGGCGATCAAGGGCAGCTATTACCTGCGTCTCTCCGTCAAGGACGAGCCCGGTGTGCTGGCCAAGATCGCCGCCGCCACGGCCAAGTCGCACGTCAGCATCGCCAGCGTGCAGCAGCGTCCGAGCCCGCGCAAAGGCGTGGCCTCGCTCATGCTCACCACCCATCAAAGCAACGAAAAGGCCATCCGCGCCACGCTCGCCAATCTGCGCCGCCTCGGCGCCGTGCTTGGCGAACCGCTGTTGTTGCGCATCGCCTCGTTCGACGACTGATTTTTCCCTCCCATGTCACGCATCGTGCAAAAATACGGCGGCACCTCGGTCGGTGACGTCGAACGTATCAAGAAGGTCGCTGAGCGTATCAAGCTCACCGCCAAAGCCGGCAACCAGGTCGTGGTCGTCGTCTCCGCCCGCGCCGGAGTGACCAACGAACTGGTCGCCCGGGCCAAAGCGCTCTGCGCCCAGCCGAGCGAGCGCGAGATGGACATGCTGCTCTCCGTCGGCGAACAGGAAACCATCGCACTCACCGCCATGGCCCTGCACGGGCAGGGGGTCGAAGCGGTTTCCATGACCGGCGGGATGGCCGGCATCCAGACCGATCGTTTCCACACCAAGGCCCGCATCCAGACCATCAATGCGCAGTCGGTCGAAACCCAGCTCGAAGCCGGCCGCGTGGTCATCGTGGCGGGATTCCAGGGCATCAACGAAGACGGTCACATCACCACTCTCGGCCGCGGCGGATCCGACCTGAGCGCCATCGCGCTCGCCGCCGCGCTCAAGGCCGACAAATGCGAGATCTATACCGACGTCGACGGGGTTTACACCGCCGATCCGCGCATCGTTTCCAATGCGCAGAAACTCGATGAAATCTCCTACGACGAAATGCTCGAACTGGCCTCGTCCGGTTCGAAAGTCATGCAGTCCCGCTCCGTCGAATTCGCCGAAAAACACGGCGTCGTTTTCGAAGTCCGCTCATCCTTTAACTTCAACCGAGGAACCGTTGTGAAAGCAGAAGTCCCCCACATGGAAAAAGTCGTCGTTCGCGGCGTGGCCGTCGATAAGGATCAGGCCAAGATCATCGTCAGCAACATCCTCGATAAACCGGGGTCCGCCGCCAAAGTCTTCCGCGCGTTGGCCGACGCCGGCATCGTCGTCGACATGATCGTGCAGAACGTCGGTCGCAACGGCATCGCCAATCTGACCTTCACCGTGCCGCAGGCCGACACCTTCAAGGCCCAGAAGTCGCTCGAACCCGTGCTCGACGAGGTGGGCGGCGGCCATGTCGCGGTGCATGAAAACATCGCCAAGCTCTCCGTCGTGGGCGTGGGCATGAAGACGCACTCCGGCGTCGCCGCCGATCTCTTCAAGGGTCTGGCCGATGCCGACATCAACATCGACCTCATCACCACGTCCGAGATCAAGATCTCCGTCGTGGTCGATCTCGATCGCGTCGACGAGGCCGCCCGCATCACCCACACGGTCTTCGGTCTCGACGCAGAGTGAGGCATACAGAGGCCAGATGACAGCGGTCAGAAGTCGAGATCGGAAGTCGGATGAAATGCCGACCACCGTTCGATTGTGGCATCTGCCCGATCTTCCTGCCGACTTCTGACCTCCGACCTCTGACCTCCGATTCCTGATCGCCATGAATTTCATCTCGACCCGCGGCGAAACGCCGGCGCTCGGTTTCAGCGATGCCGTCGCCACCGGACTCGCTCCGGACGGCGGCTTGTTTCTGCCGGCGGAGCTGCCGCAGTTTTCGAGTGAGGAGCTGCGCGGTTTCGCCGCGCTCGATTATCCGGGACTGTGCGCGGCGTTCTTCCGCCGGTTTGCGACCGACATCGACGCGGCGACCTTCAAGGCGATCGTCGACAAGTCCTACACCACGTTTTCGCACCCGGAGATCGCGCCGCTGGTGCCGCTGGCCGACAATCTCCAGGTCCTCGAACTTTTCCACGGCCCGACGCTCGCGTTCAAGGACTTCGCCCTGCAGTTGCTGGGCAACCTTTACGAACATCAGTGTCGTGTGCGCGGCGAGACGATCAACGTCCTCGGCGCGACTTCGGGCGACACCGGCGCCGCCGCCATTCACGGTCTGCTCGGCAAACCCGGCACCGCGATTTTCATTTTGTATCCGAATGGTCGCGTCGCTCCGCTGCAGGAACGGCAGATGACCTGCACCGGCGCGGACAACGTTTTCGCTCTGGCGATCGAGGGCTCGTTCGACGACGCGCAGACGGCGTTGAAGGACATTTTCGCCGATCAGAAATTCCGCCTGCAGCACCGGCTATCGGCGGTCAACTCCATCAATCTCGCCCGCGTTCTCGCGCAGTGCGTCTATTACTTGTCCGCCTGGTTGCGTCTTCCCGCCGCCCAGCAGGACAACGTCGAATTCGTCGTGCCCACGGGCAACTTCGGCAACGTGCTCGCCGGCTGGATGCTGCAGCGCATGGGCGTGCCGATTCGCGGCTTCAAGGTCGCGACCAATCAGAACGACATTCTCTACCGCCTGTTCACCACCGGCGAATACAAGGTGGACCGCGTGGCCCCGAGTCTCGCACCGTCGATGGACATCCAGGTGGCGTCCAACTTTGAACGGTTTCTGTATTTCAACGTCGGCCGCGATCCGGCGCGCGTGCGCGAGATCATGGGCACGTTCAAGGCGACGGGGGAATAC
>CBINJL010000371.1:0-4076 GCA_966250925.1 uncultured Opitutus sp.
GACGGTGTTCATGATCTTTCTGATCAACGCCATCTTCCGCGGCGCCGGCGACGCATCACTCGCCATGCGCACACTGATCCTCGCCAACGGCCTGAACCTCGTGCTCGACCCGTGCCTGATCTACGGCTGGGGACCGTTTCCCGAATGGGGCCTCACCGGCGCGGCGGTCGCCACCAACATCGGCCGCGGGGTCGGCGTGTGCTACCAGCTCTGGCACCTCACCCGCGGCTCCGGCCGCATCGGGCTGCACTGGGCCGATCTGCGCCCGCAACCGGACAGCCTCGTCACGCTGCTGCGCACCTCGGGCAACGGCATTATCCAAATGCTGTTCGCCACCGCGAGCTGGGTCGGGTTGGTCAAAATCCTCGGCGTCTTCGGCAGCACCGCCGTCGCGGGCTACACCATCGCGATTCGTGTGGTGCTGTTCGCGCTCATGCCCGCGTGGGGCCTGGCCAATGCCGGTGCGACGCTCGTCGGGCAAAATCTCGGCGCCGAAAAACCCGAGCGAGCCGCGCGAGCCATCCACATCGCGATACGTTACAACGTGATCCTGCTCGCCGTTGTCGGCCTGCTGTTCATCGCCTTCTCCGGCCCCATCGCAGCGGTGTTTACGACCGACCCCGCCGTGCTGGCCGAGGCGCAACGGGCGTTGTGGGTGGTGAGTCTCGCCTTCCCGCTCTACGCCGCCGGCATGTGTCTCGAAGCGTCGTTCAACGGCGCCGGCGACACGTGGACGCCGGCCCGGCTCAATTTTTATTGTTTCTGGCTGCTGCAACTCCCGCTCGCCTGGGGCCTCGCCGTGCTTGGCGGCATCGGCCCCACCGGCGTCTACATCGCCGTGCCCACCGCCTTCGGCGTGCTGACGCTGTGGAGCTGGATCCTCTTCCGCCGCGGCGCCTGGATGCAGCAGCGGGTCTGAGCACCGCCACGACAAGTGTAACCATAATGGTTACACTTGTCGCGCGATGGTATCCGCCACTTCGCGGGCAAAAGTTCCCCGTTGACACCCTGGTGTGACATTTGAAACGACTGGCGGCGTCCTTAGGGGCGACCTGGCATGGGTCTGAGATGTCACCTTGGTTTACCACAGTGACGGTCCCTTTGAACCTGATCCGGTTAATACCGGCGTAGGAAAAGGAACCATACCCCGTCCGTTTCAGCGCCCTAAGGCCGGATCTCAAATCCACCAAACTTGAGATCCATCATGAAACCCTCGCAACTCGCCGCCTTCGCCGGCGCCCTCTTCGCCGCCGCGGCCATGCCCGCGCGCGCCCAGACCGCGGTGTCGCCCGCCGCCGGCACTGAGCCGGTGACCGAACTCGAAACCCTGGTCGTGACCGCCGACCTCTGGTCTTCCGAACTCGCGCGCACCTCCGCGTCCGCCACGGTCTTCTCGCCCGAGCAACTCGCCGCCAACGGCACGCAAAATTTCGGCGACCTCGTCAACGCCACGCCCAATCTCACCTGGACCGCCGGCTCGTCCCGCGCCCGCTATTTCCAAATCCGCGGCATCGGCGAAAACTCACAGTTTGAAGGCGAGTCACCCGACTCCGCCGTGCGTTTCCTGATCGACGATCTCGACTTCACCGGCCTCGGCGGCGCCGCCACGCTGTTTGACGCCAAACAGGTCGAAGTGCTGCGCGGCCCGCAGGCCGGCGCTTTCGGCGCCAATGCCGCCGGCGGCGTCATCAAGGTCGTCACCGCCGATCCCACGCCCTACAGCACCGGCTTCATCGAAGCCTCGGTCGCGGAGGACAACCACCTCAGCGGCGGTTTCGCGGTCGGCGGCTCGCTCACGCCCGCCGCGCCCGACACCGCCATGTTCCGCATCTCCGCCCAGCGCGTCACCGCCGACGGCTGGCGGCACAACGCCACGCTCGATCGCGACGACACCAACGCCATCGACGAAACCTTTCTGCGCCTGAAACTGCGGCTCAATCCGACCGCGTCGTGGCAGTGGGATGCCACCGCCTTTTACGCCGATCAGGACAACGGCTACGACGAGTTCTCCCTCGATAACACCGAGTTCACCACCTACTCCGACGAGCGCGGTTACGACATCCAGGAATCCGTCGCCGGTTCGCTGCGCGGCACCTACGCCGGCGAAGCGCTGACCTTCACCACCAAGACCGCCTTCACCACCGCCGACTCGCTCTACAGCTACGACTCGGACTGGACCTACGCCACCGATCCGCGCGGCTACGACCTGTTCCTCGAACTGCATCGCGATCGCGACACGTTTAATCAGGAACTGCGCCTCGATTCCCCCGCCTCCGCCGGCGCCGATCAACCGCGCTGGACCGTCGGCGCCTACTACGAATCGCTGCGCGAGGACACGTTCCTCACGGAAGGGTTTGGCGATGCCAACACCACGTTCGACGCCGACACCACCGCTGTATTCGGTCAGTGGGGACAACCGCTCGGCGCCAGCACGCGCCTCATCGCCGGCCTGCGGGTCGAGGACTACTCGCTCGACACCGACGTCGAGTTCCGCGGCGCCTTCGGTTTCTCCGACACGCTCGTCGGCGGCAAACTCGTGCTCGAACAGGACCTCGCCGAAACCGTGATGGCCTTCGCCTCCGTCACCCGCGGTTACAAGGCCGGCGGCGTCAACATCTACAACTATCTCGTCGTGCCCGACGAAGGTCCGGACACCTACACCACCGAGATCATGTGGAACTACGAAATCGGTCTGCGCGGCCGCACCGCCGACGGCCGTTTCTCCGGTGAGGTCGTGGCGTTTTATCTCGATCGCGACAACGCGCAGGTGCGCGACTCGGCCGGCTACGGCGGCACCTTCACCTACTTCGTCGACAACGGCGACAGCGCCCGCATCACCGGCGCCGAGGCCAGTGTGCGCGCCCACCTCGCCGAAGGGTTCACCGCCTACGGCAGTCTCGGTGTGATGGATTCGCACCTCTCCACCTTCACCCTCAACAACACCGCACAGTCGCCCGCCGGCGGTCGCGAACTGGCCAACGTGCCGCGCACCACCTACTCACTCGGCGCGCGCTACGAAACGACCACCGGTTTCTGGGTCAGCGCCGAACTGAGCGGCCGCGACAGCTACTACGAATCGAACACGCACGCCGAACGGCGCAGCGGCTTCGATGTCGTCAACGCCAGCATCGGTTATGTCTGGAACGACTGGAGCGTCACGCTCTGGGCCCGCAACCTCTTCGACGCGCGTTACGAGAAACGCATTTTCTACTTCGCCAACGAAGGCCCCGACTGGCTCGACAAACGTTACGAGTCGCCTGCCGATCCGCGCCAGATCGGCGCCACCGTGCGCTACTCCTTCTGATCGCACCACCGCGCCATCGACATTGATCGCCCCCACGCCCGGCACCGCTCGCGGTCCGGGCGTTTTTTTTGCGATCAAGGAATGTGTTCGGATGCGGAGTGTCTCCGCCCACAACGGGGGTTGCTAGAGGCAATGATCCGCTTAACGTCGCACCATGAGCATGACCGTCGATCAACTTGTCTCTGCTGCCCGCCAACTTACGGTTGAGCAACGCAGCGAATTGCTCGACCGCCTCGGCGAGGTTATGCATGGCGAGGTTCCGCCTGAAGTCGCCGACGAGTGGAATCGACTCGCATCGGAGCGCTTGGCAGCCGTGGAAGAAGGTCGCGCGCAGATCTACTCCGGAGACGAAGTGCTGGCCCGAATGCGCCAGCGCATCGGACGATGAAGCCATGGCGAATTGAGGAAGGGGCGGCGGCTGATTTCGCCGACGCCTTGGACTTTTATCGCGAGACTTCAGTGAGACGTTCCCCTTTGCGGTGCTCTATGTTGAGAGACCCGATCACGTGCTGATTCTGGCAATCGCGCATTTTAAACGACGCCCTGGCTACTGGCGCGAACGCCTGCGCTAACCAGGTGTCTTTGGACTGCGCGTTGCTCAGCTCCCCTACGCCAACGCACGCAGACCTGACGCCCCCGCCTACCCCACGTGTGACCTATATTCCGCGATTGATGTTTAACGCAAAGACCGCAGAGGCCGCAAAGCACTCAAAGAAAGGCAGTAAGAAAATGGCATCAACTCCGCAGGCACTCCCCCCGCAGGTGAACCCGG
>CBINJL010000372.1:0-4065 GCA_966250925.1 uncultured Opitutus sp.
GGCGTCGGCGTGTCTGCCGACACAAAAACCGGAAGTTCGGTGTCCTGCTGCAGATGCGGAGACATGGCATGGATCATCCGGGCCAGGGCGACGTCGATCGGCACAGGGCGAGATGGTGCCAGCGCACGGGTTTGCCAGAGGGCACGTTCATCGCCGCGGGAGGCGTCGAGCCAATCGCAGGCAATGACGGTAAGGAAGAAGTTGTTCTGGCTCGGCAGGCGCAGGAGTTCGAGTTGTCCCGAGTGGCGCAGCTTGCGGGCAAAGTCATCGACATGGGCCGGCACGATGTCGCTCGGCGGGTCCCACATGAATGGAACTTTGTCTGCGGCCAGATACTGTATGGCGATACGCGGCGCCTCGTGGATTTCTCCCCATACAACCATAAACGCGATCGCCGGTTGATGCGCGCCATCGGCCGGCAAATACCCGTGGGGGGCGAGCGCTTCGGCGAGTCTTTGCAGCAGCAGCGAGCGATCCGCTACCCGCGCGCCGGCGATGGTGTTGCCCAACATCAATTGGCCGCGCGTGATGAACTGATAGTAGACCGGAAGTTCGTCCTGCGGACGGGGCAGATACGATGTGGCCTCCGCTGCCGGACCATCGGCCATCACGGCAACTTCAAGGCGCGGATTCGATTCGGCGGACGACACTCCTTCGGCCGCGTGGGCGGCGAACGGCAGGGTGACGGCGAGTAAGACGGAAGTGAGACGGGGTGTCATCGGGGGTAGACGCAGTTTCGGAATGGGGCGAGAGTTGGGCGTATTTTTCGCACAGAAAAACGCGCCCGGAGGTCTGCAATCGGACTGCAAATGAGCCGTAGTGTTCCGATTGGAAGAAGAGCCCGGCGGACTTTAGATCCGTGGCGAATGCAGCACGACTTTAGGGAAGTAGGTGCGGTAGCGGGCGGAATCGCGGGTGAGTAGTTCCAATCCCTCTGTTTGCGCTTGGGCACCGATATAGAAATCGGGCAATGGAGACTGCTTTGCTCCGCCGCGTTCGCGATAAAGACGAAACGCCTGAGCGGCGAGAAAGCCGGCTTCATAAGGCAGCGGCAGTCGCACAAAAGGCCAAGGTCGCAGTGCCTTTTCCAGTGCCGAAGCGCTGCGGTAAGCGACCGCCAGCTCGGCGTAAATGATTGGATTGATCGCGAGTTCAGCGACCTCCACCGCAGAGAGCAGCGCGGCGGTTGACCACTCGCTCCAGTTGGGATCGTTGGCGAGGACGTCGATGATGACGTTGGTGTCGACCAGAATCACGATCAGTCTTCGCCGCGGGTTAAATGCATCACTTCGGCCGTGGAGGCCACGGCTGCGGTTCCTTTGGATTTCCGGATCGCTGCCTGCAGGCGTTTTATTCTGTCGGTTGCCGCAGGCTTTATGAGCACGCCACCGGCGGCTTCCTCGAAGACCAGTTCGGTTTCAGGAGTCAGGCCGTAACGTTTCCGCAAATGTTTTGGGATCGTGACTTGTCCTTTGCTGGTGAGCTTCATGGTGGTAAGAGTTTTCGGAAAAAGTCTTACCGCGTCAATTCAGCAGAGGGAAAGAAACGGCCGCCGGTTGAGCCGGCGGCCGGGGTTGGGTCGTTCGCGCTTGCGCGCGAAGTCAGCGCTGCAGGTTCAATCAGTCACGCGGCGTGGTTTTGATCTTCGGCAGCGGCGCGGCGGGCATGTTGTGGCCGATGAAGAACGACGGGTGGGGCGGCTGGTTGTAGCCGTTGTTCTGCCACGCGATCGCGAGCCGGTAGATCGGGTCGTGCATCAGGGTCACGATGCGGCGATCGGTCGGTGTAGTGGTGGTGTAGATACGCAGTTCGCTGCTGTCCACCGTGCGGAAGACCACTTCTTCGCGCCAGTCGCCCAGCACGTCGGCCGAGAGGCCGGGCGTGGCCTTGGAGCCGTTGTTGGAGGCGCAGTCGGTGGCGTCGAGCAGCACGACTTCGTTTTCGTTCACGAAATCCCACTTGCGCACACTGGTGCCGTCGAGCAGTTCGCGGTCGAGATCACCGTCCCACCAGATGGCGAAGTTTATCGACGGACGGTCGATGCCGATCACGTCGCCCTGTGCGTTCCAGACATTGACGTTGGCCGCGCCCCAGACCTCGGTGCCGGGATAGTTCGGATCAATGTCGGCAGCGAGGCCGCGGCCGGTGTCGCGGAAGTTGAGCCATTCCCAGACGGTCGCGCCGGTGGCGGGATCGATCATCACGACGCGGCCGGCTTCCTCCTTGGCGGCGAAGACTTCGCGGCCGGGACGGGTGGGATCGAGATCGCCATAGTGGAACGCGTCGCCGGTGCCGAGGCCGGTGGTGTAGAGCCCGGTGCCGTCGTCGTCGACAACCATGCCGCCGTAGAGGATTTCGTCGCGGCCATCGTGATCGACGTCGCCGACGGCGAGCTGGTGGTGGCCCTGGCCGGCCCATTCGCGTCCGGCGACGAGTGAATCAAGCACCCAACGGGTGACGAGTTGACCGTCGATCAGATCGAAGGCGGCGATGACGGTGCGGCCGTCGGTGTTGTTCTGGCCGCGGTATTGGCCGCGGCAGGCGAAGAAGCTCGGCGTCTCGCCGTCGAAGTAGGCCACACCGGAGAGGAAACGATCAACGCGGTTGCCGTAGGTGTCGCCCCAGACGGCGATGTCGCCGCGGGCCGGAATGTAGTCGACCGTGTCGATGATCGTGCCGGTGAGGCCGTCGAAGGCGGTAAGGAACTCCGGTCCGTCGAGCACGTAACCGGCGTCGTTGCGCCAGTCGGCCGCGGCGTCGCCGATCACCGTGCCGACGGCGTCGGTGGTGCCGTCGGCGGTCTTGCAAATGATCTCAGCGCGACCGTCGCCGTCGAAGTCATATACCATGAACGGCGAGTAGTGCGCGCCGGCGCGGATGTTGCGGCCGAGATTGATGCGCCAGAGCAACGTGCCTTCGACGGTGTAGGCGTCGAGATAGGTCGGGCCGGTGAATCCGCCGAAGGAATTGTCCTGGGAATTGCTCGGGTCCCACTTGACCACGAACTCGTAATCGCCGTCACCGTCGAGGTCACCGACGCTGAGATCGTTGGCGGAGTAAGTGTAGGTCTCGCCGAGCGGATTGGTGCCGTCGGCGGGAACCTGCAATGGAATCGGCACATAGGCCTGAGCCAGGGCGACGGTGGAGTCGCGACGTGCCGGGCGAGTGCCGGTGAGCAGACCGAAGAGGCCGTTGCCCACAGCGTAGATCGTGTAGGTATCGCCGGCCGCGCCACCCGCATCGAGGAAGTGGGTGGGGCCGTCGTGCAGCAGACCGCTCACGAGACGGTTGTTGCGGAAAACCAGAAAACTCACGCCGGGTGCATCGGTGGCGAGCAGGCGCCACGACACGAAAACACCGTCGGTGGTGGTCACCGCGACGACGCCGCGATCGAGGTCTTCCATTTCCCGACGTTGGTCGAGCAGGGCGTCCGCTTTGGCGATGCGCGAGTCGCGCGACATGCCACCGAGGCCGACGGCGGCGATTTCGTAATAGTAGTCGTGTTCCGGGAAGATGGCGAAGTCGTCGGTGACGGTGGTGCCGGTGACGACGGCGACGCGTTGATAATCGCCACCGAGTCGGGTGGCACGATAGAGGTAATAGGCGTCGGCGTCGCGAGCGGCGTCCCAGCTCAACGTGACGGCGAGCGGGTCGCGCTGCGTGACACTGAGGTTGCGCGGCTTTTGCGGGCGACGGTTTCCGTTGGCAAAACGCGGGCCGACTTCGAGCGGTGCGCTGATGGCGGAAAGGCCGCCCGCGCCCACGCTCATCACGGTGTAATAATAAGTCGCGTAGTGATTCACGTCTGTCGTGTCGGCGACGACGGGCGAAGTGACTTCGGCCACTTGGGTGAAGTCGTGATCCGGTTCGGTGGAGCGATAGACGCGGTAGAGAATCGTATCGGAACTTGGCGTCCACGACAGCGCGATGCTGTTGGGCGAACTGGCGGTGACGGCGAGCGCGTCGGGTCGCGACGGGCGCGACGTGGCGGGATCGGCGATCGAGACCTCGATTTCGGGCGAGAGAATGGAGGTGCCGGTGTCGGTGGTGACGGCGACGGCGTAG
>CBINJL010000373.1:0-4055 GCA_966250925.1 uncultured Opitutus sp.
GATAGGCTTCCACCGCACGGTCTTCGCCGCGTTCGCACTCGGAGAGGATGACGTGGTTGTCCTTGCTCGACAGCGCCTCGCGCAGCTTCATCCAGCCGCGATGGGCGGCGCCGGAGAGGGAACCGGAATCCTCGGGCGCCTCGCCCATGCGCGCCACGCAGGAACGCAGCTCCTGGGCGAAATCGCGACGTTGCGTGCTCAGGCGTTGGAACAGTTCGCGCAACTCGGGACGGTCGGCATCCTTGGCGGCCGCGCCGAAGCCTTCGGCGGCATCGCAGTTGCACTCGATGAGTGAGTTGAGAACTTCGATGGTTTTGTCAGTGGTGGTTTTCATGGGTGATTTCTTTTTGGGTTTTGGTTTGGGATCGCGGCGCCGCAGCGACACCGGACCGAAAGGGAAATGCCGGTTGCAGTTCAGCTCGCGGCGGGATCGCGCGAGAGCACGATGCCGGCTCGCGCGCCGAGATTGACGGTGATGCGATGCGGCAGGCCGTCGCAGGGCTCGGCGGAACTGGTGGCATCGACGGTGAGTTCATCGCCGAAGTCGTCGGAGTAGCAGCGGGCGTCGCTGTTGAAACGCACACGCCACACGCCGGCTTCCGGCACACCGCAGGTCACGGCCCGGGCGGGCGCGGCACCGAGGTTGACCAATACCAGCACGTCGTCACCGCCTTCGCGCCAACGGCGAAATCCGATCACTTGGTGACGCTCGTCGAGGTGGTGCACCGCAATATGCTGCCCGGCGAGACCAGCGGTGTGGCCATGGGCGTTGCGCCGCAGCGCGATCAGGTCCTGCACGCAGCGATGGATGCCGGGGAAGCGTTCGAGCTTTTTCCAATCGAGCGGCACGTGGTCGCGGACCCAGCCGTCTTCCAGAAATTCCTGCCCCTGGAAAAGCATGGGAACGCCGGGTGCGGTCATGACAAAAATCGCGCCGAGCAGCGCCTGTTTGCGCGGCAACCAATCGCCGGCCGAATCAGGCGAGATCTCATGCGGCACCCGCGCACTGCCGTTGGCGACCTCATCGTGCGACTCGGTGTAAACGATGCGGTTGAAGGCATCGTCGTCGAAACGATGTTCGAGCGCGTCGCGAATCGCACCAAGGCGATCTTCGGCCGAAAGGTCGTCGATCAGAGCCGAACGAATCGGGTGCACAAAACTCGCGCACCATTGCGCATCAAAACCGGCACCGCCGGCTTCGATCGGCTGTGTGATGGCGGATTCGTGCTGCAGATCCTCGGCGATGAAGATGCGGCCGGGAAAGGCCTCGTGCAGCTCGCGGTTGATGTCCTGCATCAGCGACCAGCCGTCGTGCAACCAGTCTTCCGCGTCGGATGGCTTGCCCTGGCGGGTGCGCACATAAAGCGACATATCCCAGCGCAGGCCATCGGCGCCGAATTCCTCCAGCCACATGCGGGCGTTGTCGCGCAGATAATCGCGCACCTCGGGCCGGCCGTAATCGGGCCGACTTTCGCCCCACGGCGTGCTGGCGCGGATGTCGTTGTAGAAATAAATGCCGCCGTAGTCGCCTTCGTGCCAGCCGTCGAAACGCCACAGCGACAGGTCGTCCGGGCCGAAGTGGTTGTAAACGACATCAACCACGACCGCGATACCGTGCTCGTGCGCTTGGCGAATGAAGTCGACCAAGCCTTCGGGACCGCCGTAGGCCGATTCGACCGCAAAAGGATGAGCGGGATTATAGCCCCAGGAAAAGTCGCCGGCGAATTCCGCCACCGGCATGATCTCGATCACATTGATCCCAAGATCGCGCAGATAGGGCAGCCGCTTGGCGGCTTCGGCAAATGTGCCCGGCGACGGATCATCCCCCGTCGCATCGCCGGCGAAGGTGCCAATGTGCATCTCGTAGATGACGGCCTGATCGAGCGTGGGCGGCGTGAACTCCGGGCCTTTGGCCGCAGGGTCGGCGCGCCAAATCACGCTGCTGCCGGAGGAATGCGTCATCTTGCGGGCGCGCGGATCGGGACGCGAAAACGATTCGTCGCCGCGCCGCACCACGAACCCGTATTGATCGCCCGGTTTGGCCGCGGCCACGACGACCGCCCAGTGACCGTTGCCCTCGGAATCCAACGGATCGGCCGCAGGATTCCAGTCGTTGAACGATCCGACCACGGAAACGGCATCGGCGTGGGGAGCCCACACGCGGAAGGCACAGCCTTCGTCGAGAACGAGCACGCCCATGCCGGCGGGCACGGGCGTGAGAACGGGAGAGGGGGACACTTCGGTTTGAGACATTTTCGAAAATGGGGGGCGAAATCCCAAGGCAGCTCATATGCCAGCCCTGCCGCGCCACACGTAACTTTCGAGCCGACAGATTTTTGAAAATCCCTACGCCAAGATGTATCCAGTTACCGGCTACGTGTGGCTTGCAAATCGCCTGAAGCGAAAAGTCGACGCACGGCATTTTGCGCTCCTACGCTCTGCCGTCGCCGGGCGAAAACGGCCGCGATGTTTCCCAATCCGCCGGCAAAACTACACTTACGCGGCCGTGCAAGATACCCGATGAGCGCATCAGGCGGCGAACCGATTGCGGCCGCGCCAGTCTATGCCCGCATCATGAAACCCATCCGCATTATCGCCCCGCTGCTGGCCGCGACCGGAATCTGGTTTGCCGCCGGCTGTGCTTCATTCGAGTCGAGGAGCGAGGAAAAGTCCTACGTCTTCAACGAACTCTCCGCCGAAACCAAACAGCGCCTGAAAGACGGCGAGATCCTCATCGGTGACACGCCCGACATGGTTTACATCGCGCTCGGCGAACCCGCCGAAAAACGCGAACGCATCACCAAGGACGGCACTGAAACCGTCTGGGTCTATGCGTCCTACGACCGCCGTTACGAAGGTGAAGCTTTCGTCGGCTACGAACGCGTGATCACCCGCCATCGTGGCGTGCTCGGCCCGAGCTACCGAGTGGCCTATGTGCCGGTGTCGGAGTCGGTTTACAGCGAAAACGTCAACGAGCGTTTCCGCGTCACCTTCGTCGACGGCCGCGTCACCACGATCGAAACGACCGAGTGATCCTCTCGCCGGCTCCGCACCGCATGGTCCGGTTTAACCCAAATCAAAACGCTCTCATGAAACCGTATTCCCGATCCGCTCTCATCCCGCGCGGTGGCCTCTGGCTGCTTCTCGGCCTGCTCACCGCCGGCTCCGTCGCCGCCGCCAGCATCGAAGAAGAACGCGACGCCGTGCGCACGATGCGCGACGACGTGCTGCGCGAGCTCTATGCCCGCGAACCGAAGGCCGAGGGCCGCATCGCCAAGGCCGAAGGTTACGCGGTGTTTTCCAACGTTGGCATCAGCGTCGTCTTCGCGTCCTTTGCCGGCGGCCATGGCCTCGTCGTCGACCGCACCGGTCCGGAAACCTTTATGAAAATGGGGTCGGCCGGCATCGGTCTCGGTCTCGGCGTGAAGGACTTTCGCGCCGTGTTCGTGTTCTACGACCGCAAGAAACTCGCCGACTTCATTAAATACGGCTGGGACTTCTCCGCCCAGGCCGATGCCGCCGCCAAATCCGACACCAAGGGCGGACAACTCTCCGCCGCCGGCTCCGCCCAATCCGGTGTCGAGGTTTACCAGTTCACCGAAAACGGCGTCGCGCTCCAGGCCACGCTGCAAGGCACGAAATTCTGGCCCGACGCGGCACTGAACTGATCGCCCGAGCGCGGCCCTTCCACGCCCTGCTCCGCCTCTTCCTACGCTCAACGCCTCCCGGTTTTCGCCGGGAGGCGTTTTGCGTTTGCGATGGCAGCGTTTTGCCCGAGCCGGAGACCATGCAGATTGCGCTTTGCACGAAACAGGCCTGCCGAACATTTGCTCCATTTTTTTAAGATGCTTATATATAGTGTCTTAAACAAATTTCAGTTCGACGGCACGGCTTCTGTTGAAAGGGGAGGCGAAACAGCCACAGCCATGTCTTCACTCACCGCCACCTCCTTCCTCGGCGTGGCGATGATCCAGCAGGCGCTGGAGGGCGGAGCCCGGCCCTCGGTGCTCTGGCAGGTCGGCCCCTACATCGTGCTGACCCTGTCGGAGGTCCTG
>CBINJL010000374.1:0-4031 GCA_966250925.1 uncultured Opitutus sp.
CTCCGGCCGCAGATCCGCAAATTCCGGCCAAGTCCGCTCGATGAAGAGCAGGGCGCCCTCGCCGAGTTCCCGCGTCTTTTCTGCGATCCCGGTGCGGGCCTTCACTCGCGCCCGCTCCATCGCCAGCAAATCGCCCATGTTCGCAATGCCCTCGCTGGCCTTGCGGGCGGCCTTGCGCATCCGCTCCACCTTCGCCCGCTCCTCGGCGTGGCGGATTCGGGCCACCTCCATCAGCTTCGTGCGCAACGGCACGAAACGCGTCTTGCCGCCCAACGTGAACCGCCCGTAATACCGGCCTGACTTGTGTCGCAACAGCCCCGGAATCCGGGTCTTGGACCAAGTCGATTCTTTGCCATCTATTTCAGCGTTTTTCTTTCTCGCCATAGGCACCTTGTGAAACAGCCTGTGAACGATAAATCAAAACAAGAGTCGCAAGTGGCGGCTCACCAATAGTTTGCGCCCGTAGCTCAGTTGGATAGAGCACCTGCCTTCTAAGCTGGTGGTCGGGGGTTCGATTCCCTCCGGGCGTGCCACCGTTGTGCCGCCATGCTTTCGTCCTTTCGCCTTCGCCCCGTTGCGCTTCATCACGCTGCCGGGGAACCTCCTTGTTGTCATAACGTTGTCAAAAGCCGGGAAACTGTCGTTTCGAGTGAACGCTTTCCGCGTTCGGAGATCGCCAACGCCGTCGAATTGCGAAACGAAATCCCTGCATGAGTGAGGTCAGCGATTCCAGGGCACCGTTTGCATCCGCCGAGGATGAGCCGAAGCGTGACGACACGCTCGCGGCCGCCGCCTGGGAGCATTGTGCGGCGGGGCTGTGTCTGATCGGCGCGGATGGGCGTGTGTTTCGCTCCAATCCCGCCTTTGCCCGCACCCTGGGCTACGAGCCGGACGAGTTGCAGGGGCTGCCGCTTTCGCGTCTCCACCCACCGGATACGGGCATGCAGATGCGGGCGCTCCATCATGCCGTGTTGGACAACGATCCACTGGCGGCGGAACTGGCCCGTGAGATGCGTTTTCTGCATCGTCGCGGGCGTCCGGTGGCGGCCTATGCACGCAACACCCGGATTGCGTCCGTCGATGGCAACGACGGTGGCGCGATGCGACTGATCACGCTGGTGGACATCGCGGAAATCGCCCGCGGCGACCGGCAGTTGCAGTTGGTGCAACGGGCGGAAAACTTCGGCGCGCTCGCCTCGGCCATCGCTAACGACCTCAACAACCTGCTGTCGATCATCCTCGGCTACACCGCCCTGCTGCGGGAGGGCGCAGCGGGCACTCATCGTCCGCGGGTGGTGGCCGATGGCGTCGAGAGTGCGGTGCGTCGCGCCGGTGTCCTGGTGCGGCAAACCCTGTATCTGGCCCGCCGGCCGGAAGCGCAACTGGTGGTGGTCAGCCTGACCGACTTCGTCGAACGCCGCGTGCAGCATCTGCGCGCCCTGCAGGCGGACCGGCCGGTGGAATTGAGCATTACATTGCGGCCGGAATTGCAGCAGGTGCCGATCGACACTTCGCAACTGGCGGAGGCGTTCGACGAGGTGACGCAACGCCTGCTGCCGCACGATGCGGATCCGACGCGGCCGTTGCGGGTGCACACGGATCTGATTGCCGGCACGGAATTGCGTGAACGTTTGGATCAGGCCATCGAGCCGGCCTACGCGATGATCGAGATCAGTCATCCCGGCAAACCGCGCAATCGCCTCGGCGCGATGATCGACGGCGAGGAGGCGGAACCGCGCGCGCAACGGCACGACCTCGGACTCACCATGGTGGAGCGCATCATCGAGTCGCATCATGGATTTGTGCGCCAGGAACTCACTCAGGACGGCGGAGTGCAGTTTACTCTTTTTCTGCCGCTGGGGCAGGCTTCCGCGAGACCCGAACCGGAAGTGGCGCCACCGGTCGCATCATCCCGCCCGAAGACCGCCGGAACTTTGCGTATTCTGGTGGTGGACGATGAGAAAGGCCTGCTCGACACCATCGTGGCGACGCTCAAGCGGTTTGGTCACGACGTCTGGGGCGCGCTTGATGGCGAGACTGCGATGACAATGTATCGCGAGGCCGAGGGCCGTTTCGATCTGGTATTGTGCGATCTGGTGCTGCCGGGCATGAGCGGCTGGGAAGTATTCACCGCCATGCGTGAGCTGCGCCCCGACATCGCGGTCATGATCATGAGCGGTCATCTCGAACCGAAACTGGAGGCTGCCGTGCATCGCTCCGGCGCCGCCGGTTTCCTGCAGAAACCGTTCACGATCACAATGCTCCTGCGGCGCCTGCGCGAGTTGACTGGTTTGACCGGATTCGGCCGGGCCGAGTGAGCGCGGCTACTCGCTCGGCGCAGATTCGGGCCCGGTGAAGGTGTAGGTGGTGTTGAAGATCAATTCGATTTTCTTCGTCACCCACACGCGCACCTTGATCTTGCCCGAGCGCGCGTCGGCCGGATCGGCGTGGCCTTCGACCCGGCGTGGTTTGCCGTCATCGGTCTGCGCGTCGCCTTGAAAGTAAACCCGTTCGCCGGCAGCGAGACGGTGCAGGTCGTCGTCGCTGAGCTGGATCGAAATGCTGCCGGCTTCGTTGTAGAAAAAAAACGGCACCACCTTGGCCGTATACGTCGACGCGTAGGTGTCGCCGTCGCGTTGAAACGGGGTCATGGCCAACGTGACATTTCCGATGTAAATCGAAGTGCGGGCGGTTTCGACCGTGGCTTCTTCGTAATAGGCGGCCAGCGGTTCCGTTGCGTTCACCGGCGGCGGGGTGGTTTCCGCGGGTTGGGCGGGCAGGGCGACGCCGAGGCCGGCGAACCACCAGGCCAGAGCAACGCCGAAGCGGGCAACGAAACGGAGAGAAACCATGCCCGCAGGTTGGGAGGGCGGGGACGCGTCGCAACTGATTCCTCGGTTATCTTTCGCGTTGCGCGGGCGCAGCGCGCGTCGTGTGCTGCCGCCACCATGGCCAAGAAATCCCAAGCGACCTGGGGCGGGCGTTTTAGCGCCGGTCCCGCGGACCTCATGCTCGCCTTCAGCGAGTCGGTGTCGTTCGATGCCCGACTGGCGCCTTTCGACATCCGAGGCAGCAAGGCGCATTCGGCCATGCTGGCGCACGTCGGCTTGATCACGGCCAAGGAGCGCGATGCGATTCACGCCGGCCTCGATCAAGTCGGCGAGGAAATCGCCGCAGGGAAATTTACCTGGAACAAGGCGCTGGAAGATGTGCACATGAACATCGAGCAGGCGCTGACCAAGCGGGTGCCGGCGGCGGCCAAGCTGCACACCGCGCGCAGCCGTAACGACCAGGTCGCGACCGACATGCGCTTGTTCTTCAAGTGGGCCTGCGAGGAAGTCGACGTGCGTCTCGCCCAGGCGCAGCGGGCGCTGCTCGGTCTGGCCGAGCGCGACGGTGAGGTGATGATTCCCGGCTACACGCATCTACAGCGCGCCCAACCCGTGCAGGTGGCGCATCACCTCGCGGCTTACTTGGAAATGTTTGAACGCGATCGGCTGCGTTTTGCCGAAGTCGCGGATCATGCCAACTGGTGTCCGCTCGGCGCCGGTGCGCTGGCCGGCACCACCTTGCCGATCGATCGTGAGTTCACCGCCAAACAACTCGGTTTCGTCGACGCGCGCGGACGCCCGCGGGTGACGCAAAACTCGATGGACACGGTGGCGGATCGCGACGTGTTCATCGCCTTCGCCACGGCCTGCGCGCTGGTCGGCACTCATTTCTCGCGGTTGGCGGAGGATCTCATCCTGTGGTCGAGCAGCGAGTTCGGGTATATCGATCTTCCGGATACATTCTGCACCGGCTCGTCGTTGATGCCGCAGAAGAAAAATCCCGATTCGTGCGAGCTGTTGCGCGGCAAGGCGGCGCGGCTGCAGGGCAATCTCACCACGCTGCTCACGCTGGCGAAGGGACTGCCGCTGACCTACAACCGCGACCTGCAGGAGGACAAGCCGCCGGTGTTCGACAGTTTTGATCAGGTGATCATGTCGCTCGAAGTCGTGGCCGGCACGGTGTCCGGCGCGCGCATCCGC
>CBINJL010000375.1:0-4030 GCA_966250925.1 uncultured Opitutus sp.
GGGTGAGGGGTCTTCCCCGTCCGCCGGGCAGCCGCCGATGGCTCCACCCGCCGCTGGAAACTCACCCGTCAACGCTACGCCGTGGCGAAATTCATCGTGCAACAGGCCCTGCGGCAATCGCCCGCTTGACGCCTTTGCTACTCTTTACCGTGCCCAGTCGCCGGGAGTTCCTGCACCACACCCTCTGGACCGCCCTCGCCTTGTGGGCGGGACCGATGTCTGCGCTTGGTGCCGGCGGCAACATCCACGTGGTGCAAAAGGGGGATACGCTCGACGCCATCGCCCATCGTTACGGCACTTCGGTGACCGCTCTGAAACGCGCCAACGGGCTCAATTCCTCGCTCATCAAAGTCGGACAGAAACTGGTCGTGCCCACCGCCGGCGGCAGCGGCGCGACGCACGTGGTGGCCAAGGGTGAAACGCTGAGCATCATCGCAGCCCACTACGGCACCAGCGTCAGCCGCATCAAGAGCGCCAACGCCTTGCGGTCCGACCTCATTCGCGTGGGCCAGGAACTGTCCATCCCGGACGCCACCGCCATCGGCACCGGTGGCCGCGGCGGTCATCTGATCGCGCCCGTGGTCGCCGCCACCAATCGCATCCGGGTCGATTCCTCGCGCTGGAAATACATTGTCTGCCATCACAGCGCGATTGAGGCGGGCAACGCCGAGATCTACGGAAAGGCCCACCTGCGGCGCGGCATGGAGCACGGGCTCGCCTACCACTTTGTCATCGGCAACGGCCGCGACTCCGGCGACGGCGAGATCGAAATCGGACCGCGTTGGCAAAAGCAGTTGCGCGGCGGTCACGTGCGCAAGACCGAGGTCAACGACTCCGGCATCGGCATCTGCATCGTTGGCAACCTGCAGAATCACGCCCCCACCCGCCTGCAGCAGCAGGCCCTCTGGGAACTGCTCGGGTTTCTGCGCGATGGGCATGTGCGCTCCAACGTCGAGCTCACCGTGCACAAGTGGGTCGACAAGAATCACACTGTCTGCCCCGGGCGCTATTTCCCCTACGACGGCCTGAAACGTTTCGCCTGAGCACCGCGTCCGACGCGTCCGCACTCAACGAACACCGCACTTCGTCAGCCCGCGTGATTGCACAGGGGTTTCGCACCATGTTGCACTGACGGTCTTCATGAAACGCGCCCTGTTCTTCAGCGGCGGCTGGGAAGGCCACCAGCCCGACGCCTTCACCGCCCGCTACGCCACCGCCCTCGAAACCCACGGATTTTCCTGCCAGCGCGAAACCGACACCGCCTGCCTCACGCGGCTCGACCTCACGCAGTTCGATCTGATCGTGCCCAACTGGACGATGGGCGAATGGACCGCCGAAGAATCCAAGGCGCTGCGCACTGCCGTCCACGGCGGCGTCGGCCTGGGCGGTTTCCACGGCGGTCTCGGCGATGCCTTCCGTGGTGATGTGGAATTCAAATGGATGGTCGGCGGGATGTTCGTCGCCCACCCGCACGTCGGCGATTACGACGTCGCGATCACCGATCCCGAGCACCCGATCACGGAGGGGTTGCCGCCGGAGTTTTTGTATCGGTCCGAGCAATACTACCTGCTGGTCGATCCTGGCGTGCATGTGCTGGCCGAGACCACCTATGTCTGGGAAGATCGCGCCGTGCCGATGCCGGTCGCGTGGACCAAACGCTGGGGCGCGGGCCGGGTGTTCTACGGCGCCCTCGGCCACGAGCTGGCGGAGTTCGAGGCCTGTCCGGCCGCCTTCGAACTCAATCTCCGCGGCCTGCGCTGGGCTGGCGGCGAATTGGGAACGGGAAGTAGCGAGTAGTGGGTAGCGAGTAGCGAGCATCCACTCCACCGCCGACGACACTACTGCGATAAACCACCCGCCACCTTCTACTCACTACCCGCCACTCACTACTCACTACTCACTACTCGCTACTCGCTACTAAAAAAATGCCCCCCACCCGCATCGCGCTCATCGGCTGCGGCAACATCGCCAAAGCCTACTTCGAAGGGTGTCGCAACACCCCCATTCTCGATCTGGTCGCCTGCGCCGATCTCGATCGCGAGCTCGCACGCCGCACCGCCGTCGAGCGCGGACTCTCCTTCGGCGGCACCGTCGACGAACTCCTGGCCCGCGACGAGGTGGAGATTGTGATCAACCTCACCATTCCCGCCGCCCATGCCGCCGTCACCCGCGCGGCGCTCGCCGCCGGCAAACATGTTTACAGCGAAAAACCCTTCGCCCTGACGGCGGCCGATACCGGCGCCATTCTCCGCGAGGCCGCCGCCAAGAATCTTCGCGTGGGCAGCGCGCCCGACACCTTTCTCGGCGCCGGCCTGCAGACCGCCCGCAAACTGATTGACGACGGCGCCATCGGCACGCCGGTTGCCGCCACCGGGTTCATGCTCTGCCCCGGCCATGAGTCGTGGCACCCGAATCCGGATTTCTACTACAAGACGGGCGGCGGACCGATGTTCGACATGGGACCGTATTATCTGACGGCCTTGGTCAATCTGCTCGGACCAGTGGCGCGGGTCAGCGGCTCCGCTCGCCGCACGTTTGCCCAACGCACCATCGGCAGCGAGCCCCGACGCGGGCAGACCGTCGCGGTTGAGGTGCCCACGCATTTTTCCACCACGTTGGAATTTGTGTCCGGTCCCATCGGCACGCTGGTGATGAGTTTCGACGTGCCGAAGACGACCCTCCCGCATCTGGTCATTCACGGCACCGCCGGGACGCTGCGCGTGTGCGATCCGAATTGGTTCGATCTGCCCTGCCAACTCGCGCCCGCCGGATCACTCGACTTCGCGGAAGTGCCGATGACGCATGCGCTCGGACGCGGACGCGGCAGCGGCGTGGCCGATCTGGCCACCGCCTTGCGCAGCGGTCGCGCCCATCGCGCGTCCGGCGAACTGGCCCATCACGTCGTCGAACTGATGGAAGCCGCCACCCGCTCCGGCGCCGAAGGACGTCACATCACCATCGCATCGCGCTGTGATCGTCCCGCCGCATTGCCGCCGACGTTGGCCGGCGGCGAATTTGATCATTGAGCGATCACGACCTCAGGCGCCGGCGCCGAGCTTGGCGTCGACCGAGAAACGGCCGGCACCGGAAAATACCAGCGGCAATGCCGTGAGTCCAAACAGCAGCGCGAGTTCGCCATCGACGACATCGCCGTTGCTCATGACAAAAAACACCACGCCCATGGTGAAGGTGAGACCCAGCGCCGCCCAGCGCGTGCACAGCCCCGCGACGATCATTGCACTGGCCAAAAACTCGGCCCCGACCGTGCAAAAATAACTCGCGTGCGACCCCATCCCCAACGGATCCGGAAACGTCGACATGCGGCTGCTCATTTCAATCAGCTTCGGCCAGCCGTGCAGGGAGGCCATCAAACCGCCAACGGCAATTCGCCAGATCAACAACGCCCAGTCCTGTGACTTGGGGAGAAATGAGAGGAGAAGGAAAGACTTCATAGGGGATATGTTCGCTTAATCGCCGGCCCTCGGACCGCAAGCCCCACCGCCGGTTCCGAAGCCCAAGTCTCTGGCCGGGTGACCCGGTCGGCCGGTTCCGTTTTTTGGCAACCTTTGTAGTCGACCGGGCTTTGCTCGCCAAGACCGACCGCCTGTGCATGGGTGCCCGGCGCGCATGATTCCCCTTTTGCTGCTCCTTCTCGGTCTCGTTCTTCTCACCGCTGGCGCCGAACTGCTGGTGCGCGGTGCCGGCGCCCTTGCCCTGCGCCTCGGCCTCACGCCGCTCGTCATCGGCCTGACCGTGGTGGCTTTCGGCACCAGTGCGCCCGAACTGGTCGTCAGCCTGCAGGCCGCCTATCGCGGTTCCGCCGCGATCGCGGTGGGCAATGTCATCGGGTCCAACCTGTGCAATCTCGCGCTCATCATGGGCCTGTGCGCACTGGTGCGACCGCTCACCGCCGGCCACGCGGTCATTCGTCGCGAAGTGCCATTGCTGATCGTCGCCACGCTCATCGGCACGCTCGTGTTGTGGAACGACGTGCTTGGCCGGCTCGAAGGCGCGCTGCTCTTTCTCGGCC
>CBINJL010000376.1:0-4024 GCA_966250925.1 uncultured Opitutus sp.
GCGGCCCCGACCGGGCCATGAATCATCTAAACCGCAGAGTCCCACATGAACCCGAACAAACGTAACTACCGCGCCACCTTCATTCTCGATAACCGCGGCGTCGAAGAAACCGTCGATCAGCTCATCGAGAACGTGAAGAACGAGATCGCCACCGTCGAAGGCGAAGTCGGCGAGGTGGAAAACCTCGGCCAGCGCGATTTCGCCCGCGTGACCAACCCGAAGCGCCCTTCGGGCATCTATGTCCAGGTCGACTTCACCGCGCCGGCCACCGCGCCCGCCGCCCTCAAGGAGCGCCTGCGCCTCAACCACACCGTCTATCGCACCTACGTCGAGATCCTCTGATCTTTCGACGGCAGCGCCCGCACCCCATGGCCAATCTCAATCGCGTCCTCCTCATCGGCAACCTCACCCGTGACCCCGAACTGCGGGTCACGCCGAAGGGCAGTTCCATCTGCCAATTCGGTTTGGCGGTCAACCGCACCTTCAAGGACGGTGCGGGGCAGACCCGCGAGGAAACCACCTTCATCGACGTTGAAGCGTGGGGCCGGCAGGGCGAAGTGATTTCGAAGTATTGCACCAAGGGGCGCCCGCTCTTCGTCGAAGGTCGCCTGCGGTTCGATTCGTGGGAAGACAAGAACACCGGTCAAAAACGCAGCCGTCTCTCCGTGGTGCTGGAAAACTTCCAGTTCATCGGTGGTCGCGGCGACGGTGAAGACGGTGCGCCTGCCGGCGGCGGCTACGACAACACGCCCGACCGCAACTCCCCGCCGCCCCGTGCGCCGCGCCCCGCGCCCGCACCTGACGACAATCTCGACGAAGACGTGCCGTTCTAAGCCTCCGGGCCGAACCGGCGCGCCGCCTCCCTTCACAACATCACACAAAACAATCCAATCCTTCCCAACCATGGCCAACACTGAAGTTCTCCTCCTCAAGCCCGTCGACGGACTCGGCGGCGAGGGCGACCAAGTCAAAGTCAAAGCCGGCTACGCCCGCAACTACCTGCTTCCGCAGGGTTTCGCCACGCCCATGACCCTCGCCAACCGCAAGCGCGTCGATGCGCTGCGCAAGCGCCGGGCCGAGCGTGAGGCCGCCGAACTCAACGGCGCCCAGGAACTCGCCAAGCAGCTCGAAAAGCTCTCCATCGCTTTCGTCGTCAAGACGGGCGAGGGTGGCAAGATGTTCGGCGCGATCACCGCGGCCGACCTGCACGAGAAGATCACCGAAGCCGGCGTGGAGCTCGATCGCAAGAAGATCCACCTCTACACCCCGGTGAAGACGATCGGCAAGCACAGCGCCAAGATCAAGCTGCACCACGAGGTCAGCATCGAACTCGACTTCGACGTCGTTTCCGAAAACCCGATCGAAGACGCCTCCGCCGAGGCCGCTTCGACCGAGGCCTGAGCACGGCTCCGACCTTTTGCGACCGCCGCGGACACGTTGTCTGCGGCGGTCTGTTTTTTGCCCCAACGGGAAACCGATGGCGCCCGTCGCCGTCTGCCTGTGGATAAGACCAACAACTTTCTCCGCCCCTTTGTTGCCAGTATCGGCCGCGCCCGTTGCGATGCCGGCTTACACTGATGGAATCCGCTCCGTTTGATACCCGTTTCAGTCCCCGTCGCCGCGCCAATCGCGGGGCAGGGGAGCGTGGCGATGCCGCCGCGGAAGCTCCCGTGATCGGGCGCCAGCCGCCTTACTCGCAGGAAGCCGAGGAGTATCTGCTCGCGTGCTGCCTGCTCGATGGCTCCGACTCGATCGCCAAGTGCCTGGAGAGTCGCATCGTCCCCGATTCGTTTTTTATCGGGAGCAACAAGATCATCTACGAAAAGATGGTCGCACTTTATCAGGTGCGCCCGCCGGTCACGATTGAGGTGCTGGCGGAAGAGCTGCAGAAAGTCGGCGAGCTGGAAGGCATCGGCGGCTTTCCCTACCTGCTGCAGATCAGCGGCCGCATCCCGACCACGGCGCAGATTGACTACTTCGTTGATCGCGTCCGTGAACTGGCGATTCTGCGGCAGCTGATCAAGGTCGGCACCGCGACGGTGGAACGCTGTTTCAACTTCCAGGGCGGACTGGAGGAGTTCGTCGACAAGGTGGAGCAGGACATGTTTCAGGTCACGCAGGACCGCGTTTCCGACGGCGCCAAGTCGATGAAGGAAACGGCCAAGGACGCCTGGGTCGTCATCGACAAGATGATGCACCACAAGGGTGAGATCACGGGCGTGTCCTCGGGCTACAAGGATCTGGATGCCATGACCTACGGTTTCCAGAAGTCGGAAATGATCATTCTCGCGGCCCGTCCCTCGATGGGGAAGACGTCGCTCGCCTTGAACATGGCGGAGCACGCGGCCATGCCGAAGCGGGGCGAACCCGCCGCCACGCTGGTGTTTTCCCTTGAAATGAGTGCGGCCCAGCTCGGCATGCGTCTGCTCTGTTCGCGCGGCCGGGTGAACATGAAGAAGCTGCGCGAAGGCTTCGTGCGGCCCGGCGGCGAGGAATATCGCGATCTGGTGCAGGCGGCGGACGATCTTTCCAAGGCGCCCATCTTCATCGACGACTCGAGTCACCTCACGATCATGGAACTGCGGGCCAAGGCGCGGCGACTGGCGGCGCGGCATCCGCTGGGCTTCATTGTGGTGGACTATTTGCAATTGCTCAGCCCGACGGATCCCAAGACGCCGCGCGAGCAGCAGGTGGCGGAAATTTCCCGCGGATTAAAAGCCTTGGCGAAGGAACTTCAGGTTCCGGTGCTGGTTCTCAGTCAGCTTAATCGCTCCGCCGAAAAGGAAAACCGCACCCCCAAACTCTCCGACCTCCGCGAATCCGGCTCCATCGAACAGGACGCCGACGTGGTGCTCATGTTGGCCCGCCCCCGCGACGCCGACGAGAAGTTCCAGGTGGCCGCGGACTCCGCCGAGTTAATCGTTGCCAAGCAACGAAACGGGCCGGTAGGAGACTTGAAGCTTACGTTCCTCCGAGACATCACTCGCTTTGAAAACTACACATCGTAATCCGTTGGCTCGGATCACCCGTATTTTGGTTCTGTTGGCCTTGGTCTCTTGGAGCGGCGCAGCCGCTTGGGCGCAGGCCGCCGCTGGTCAGACGATCAATGAGATCATCGTGCGCTTCCAGGGCGCGACCAATGTCAGCGAGCAGATCGTTCGCGCCAACATGCAGGTTCGCGAAGGCACCACCCTCAACGAGGTGCTGATCGACCGCGACATCCGTTCGCTTTACCGCACCGGGTTGTTCGAGTTCATCGAGGTCAAACGCGAGGCGCTGCCCAACGGCACCGTCAATATCGTGTTCGAACTCACCCCGCGCTACCGGGTGCTGGCCGTGCGTTTTGAAGGCAACGAGCGGGTCAAGAATCGCCGTCTCAACAAGGAGATCAAGACCAAGGAAAACCTCGTGCTCGACGAGCGCCAGGTGAAGGAGGACTCCGAAAAGATCCGCGAGTATTACCAGAAGATCGGTTTCAACCGCATTTCCATTTACTACGAGATCGACCGCGATCGCTCGACCGGCTTCGGCACCGTCACGTTCCAGATTCGCGAAGGCGAAAAGGTGAAGGTCGCCGGGATCAATTTTGAAGGCAACGACCACGTCAAGGATCGCCGTCTGCGCAAGGAGATGGAGACCAAGAAATGGCGCATCTGGTCCTGGCTGCTCGGCACCGGTCGCTTCAAGGACGCGGAATTTGAGGACGACCTCGAAAAGCTGCGCGACTACTATCGCGAGGAAGGCTATCTCGACGTCAGCATCCCGCCCGAACGGATCGAATACGATTATCCGAGCCCGAACAAACTCGTCATCACCGTCCATGTCGACGAGGGCCGCCAATACCGCATCGGCACCATCGCCGTCTCCGGTGCGACCAAGGTGCCGGGCGAATTGCTCAAACTCGCGCTCAAGCAGCAGCCCGGCATGGTGTTTCACCCGTCCAAGGTCGACGAGGACGCGTCCGAAATCGAAAAGTTCTACGGCCGCGGCGGTCACCTCGATGCCCGCGTGAACCTGTTGCGGG
>CBINJL010000377.1:0-4016 GCA_966250925.1 uncultured Opitutus sp.
TATCCCATTATTGGATACAAATTCTAGTCTTCAACTTTGCCAGACACGCCCTAGGGCGTGGCCACGGCAACGCACACGGACGAGGACGTCCGTGCTCCGGCGACGACGCTGGCTGCAGGGAGAACGGACGTCCTCGTCCGTTCACCTCGAATTTCCAGCCCGCAGGAAATGCAAGATCACGTCGCCAGCCAACGACTGCGACGGAAGCCGCACCGAACTTCTCTGCTTGCGATGGCGTGCAATGGTGCCGGTCAAATCAGCATGAGATCGCACACGTGTTGAAGTCCGGTTGCGGGCCCGCGCTACCTCTTCTTTCTCGAAAGCAGGAGCTGCTCGGCGAGGTCGGAGATGACCATTCCTCCACGATCAGCCCGTCAACGAATCGGCTGGTCACGACGTCCCGCTAGCCTCTCCCCCGCCGCAATCCACGCTTTCGCCTCCGGCTCAAGCGCGGCTACCCACTCCACCGCACGCACACCCCGCCAACGCACTCCGTAGCCGCGTTGGAGCGCAGCGACAACGTGGCCCCGCCTGCTTCTCGTTCTCCGCTTCTCCCTCAACAGCTCACCCCAACCCGGCGGGCAAGCCTCGGTCTACCGCAGTTGCAGGATCTGGCCGCCGGCGGCGAGCACGGCACCGGCGCCGTATTCCTGCGTGGTCGTGGCATCGTATTCGTCAGGCGCGAATCCGATCGGCTGCACCCATCCCACCCGACCATCGGCCGCGATGCAGTCGAGCAGCGCCGCCCACGTGCGGTCCACCGCCGGACGATACTCCGCCGCCGGCAGCAGCCCGCGATTGATTCCCCACGCCAGCGCATAACAGAAAAAGGCGCTGCCGCTGGCCTCGCCGTGCGGCGCCTCGGGATGCAACAGATTCGCGCGCCACAAGCCGTCCGCCGGCTGCAAGGCCACGATGCGCGCCGCCATTTGTTTGAACAATTCCTCGTAACGTTCGCGCGTGGCGTGGTCCGCCGGCAATACGTCGAGCAGCCGCGCCAGCCCCGCCAACACCCAGCCGTTGCCGCGACTCCAGAATACTTTGCGACCGTCCTCGGGATTCAGGAAACGTTTGTCGCGATAGAAGAGCGCCTCCGCCGGATCGAACAGCGCGGCATGCACATCCCAAAACCAGGCATCCATGGTTTCGAGGTAACGCGCATCGCCCGTCACTGCCGCCAGTTTCGCCCACGTCGGCGGCGCCATGTAGAGCGCATCGCACCACCACCACAGTTCGCGACCGGTGTGCGGCTCGGCCATCAGCCGGTCGACCTGCGCCTGCAACGCCGTAATCGGCGCCGCACCGGGCTCCAACGCGTGCAACTCCAGGTAAGTCTGCCCCGCCACGTAGTCGTCGGCGTGTTCGAGCCGGGCGCCGGGTTGCCAGCCGTTGGCCTCGGCCCGCGTCCGCGCGTAGTCAAGATACGCCGCATCACCCGTCGCCCGATACGCCTCCATCACCCCGGTGAGAAACGCCCCCTGCACCCAGCCGCGCGGCCCCCAACGATGATCGAGCGGATGCTGCTTGCTCCAGAGATTCGCCACCTGCCAATCAAACACCCGTCGCAGCGTGACCGGCACCGGCTCGGCCTCCGCCTCGGATGCGGCGGCACAATCGGTCGTCATGGTCATGCTAAAAGGAACACAGGCGAAACCAAGCAGGGTAAAAACGGGGCGCAAATTCATAATTAACAACAACACCTCTCAGCGCCACCGGCGACTCCGAAAACACGCGAAATTCCGCCCCGAAAAACTACCACGCTCCCGCCGCCTCGTCGTCGTTCTCAACCTCAAGAATTCGACCTAAATTCCATAGTTTAACCACAGAGGCCACCGAGATCACAGAGTAAGAATCAGCCCAATCTGTCATATTCGAGCGCCCCCGCGGGGTGAACGGCGGTGGAGTTGTTGCTGTTTCCTCATCGCCTCTCTTGGCGTGCTTAGCGGCCTTCGCGACTTTGCGTTAAACATCAATTGCGGAACATAGGCTCAAACTTTTCACAGGAGGTAACGAAGTTAACCAAGCTATTGGATACTACATCCTGACCAGTTCCTTCGTTTCCTTCGTTACCTTCTGTAAAATCCGCTGGGTTGAGGTAGCTGGCACGACTCGCTCTCAACCGGCTCTCCCGTCATGCGCCATCCGCATCGGGTTCAAACTCCCGACGCGGACGGCGAGACGATCACGGATCACGGAGTCCGATCAAGCCGACGCGGGCGTTTCGCCAGCGTTCGGTCCTGGCGTCGCTTTGGTGTCGGCCGCCGGTTTTCCCTCACCGGCACTGCGTTTGCTCGGCGGCGGCGTCGGCGACTCCGCACCGGAAAGTTTGCCAAGATATTCCGGCAGCGCGACGCCGACATTGCGGGTGATTTCGTGCAGCGGCGGCAGCGAGCCGACGAGGCCCGAGAGGAAGTTGCTCGTGGTGCTCTTGCCATCGGCGCCCTTGCCGCCGTCCCAGACCGTGACCTTGTCGATCTTGAGGTTGGAGACGGCCTTGACCTGCTCTTCGACCAGCTTGGGCAACTGCTCGATGATGAGCATGAGCTGCGCCTGCTCCTCGCTGGCAAACGAACCCATGAGTTCGGCAAACCCCTTGGCCTTGTTCTTGAGCAACGCTTCCACACCCTCGGCCTCGGCCAGCATCTTGAGCCGCTGACCATCCGCTTCGGCGGTGAGCTTGAAACGCAAACCGTCGGCTTCGGCCTGTTTGACCGCCTTGAGACCGTCGGCCTCGGCTTGCTTCTGCAGGCGCACCGCGTCGGCCTGACCTTTCTGCACCCGCCGGATCGCTTCAGCCTGCGCTTCGGCGTCGACGATGGCCTTGTCGCGATCGACTTCCGCAGGGACGATGACATTGGCTTCCTGCGTGGCCTTTTCCTTCACCGCGCGCTGGCGCTCGGCGGCTTCCTCGGCGACGTAGGAATCCTTCAACGCCGTCGCCTGCGCCACCTTTTCGGAAGTGACGGCGAGACGCTCGGCCTCGGCTTCCTTGACGCGACGTTCGGCATTGGAATTCGCGACCGTGACCTTGGCCGCGTTTTCACCTTCGGTCGCGATGGAGTCGGCCGTGGCGACGCGCACGCGCTGATCGCGCTTGGCTTCAGCGGCACCGATTTCGCCGTCGCGCTGGGCCTGAGCGACCTTGATCTTCGCCTCGGCGATAGCCTTCGACGCGGCCTCCTGACCGAGCGCATCGATGTAACCGGAAGCGTCGGTGATGTCCTGCACGTTCACGTTGATGAGGCGCAGACCGACCTTCTTGAGCTCGACCTCGACGCCCATGGAAATGTTGGCGATCAACTTGTCGCGGTCGGCGTTGATTTCCTCGATGTCCATCGTGGCGATGACGACGCGCATCTGGCCGAAGATGATGTCCTTCGCCAGTTCCTTGATCTCGGCGAGACCGAGACCGAGCAGACGCTCGGCGGCGTTTTCCATCACGCCCGGTTCGGTGGAAATGCCGACCGTGAACGTCGACGGGGTGTTGACGCGGATGTTCTGTTTCGAGAGCGCGCCTTCCAGCCGGATGTCGATCGGCAGCGGCGTAAGATCGAGATACTGATAGCCCTGGATGACGGGCCAGACAAAGGCCGCGCCGCCGTGGAAACAGTTGGCCGACTTGCCGCCGGCAACCTTGCCGTAGACGACCAGCAGGCGGTCGGACGGACAGCGCTTGTAGCGCGTCGCGAACATGATGACGACGGCGAACGCGAAGACAAAGAGCGCGCCGATGCCGATGAGGGTGGTAATTGTAGTCATTAACTGGATACAGGGGTTGCGGGTGATTATTCCGCGGCCGCGGCCGGACGGGCCGCTTCCACGGTGTAGATGGTGTCCGCATACATTCCGGTTATGCGGACCTTGTCCCCGGGTCTGGCCGGACCCGGGCTGGCCTTGCGGGCATGAGCCACGCGCAGCCGGCCCTGCAGCATCAGTTGGATCTGGCCGCCGCCGTCTGCGTCGTCCCCGGGCAGGGTGACATAGACGGTGGCTTCACGACCGATCGCAGTCCTGTA
>CBINJL010000378.1:0-3999 GCA_966250925.1 uncultured Opitutus sp.
GCGGGTCTTCGAAGTGCTGGCCGCGGCCATGGCGCTCAACCATCTCGTGTTTTTCGTGTATCTGAAAACGGTGGCCGGCGAGGCGCCGAGTTACACCGAGGTGCTGGTTTTCAAACTGATCGGCACCGGTGTGGGCACGGTCGGCACGGTGACCTCCGTCGCGATGCTGTTCGACTACGTGCCGCGTGATCGGCTCGGCACGGTGCTGGCCGGCGTGGGGCTCACGCGCGGCTTCGGGCTCCTGTTGATCAACAACGGCGTGGGCCTGTGGGTCACGGCGGCCTCGTGGCTCTGGCCGCGGCGCGATGCCGCCGGAGCCATCGCTTACGACTACGCCTCGGGTTATCTCTATCTCACCCTGTGCGGTGCGCTGGCGTGGGGCATCGCACGTTGGTTCGGCCGGTTGAGTCGAACCGGCAAACTGGTGCAGCTCGGCGTCGAGGAACACGAGCCCGCGGACGCGGCGGAGTCGCCTTGAATGGTGCGGATTGCGTGAGGTTTGAAAGCAGAGAAGCAACCGCGGTGGAGTCAGTGGGATACCGGCAGGAGAAATGAACCGCGAAGAACGCGAAGAGCCGCGAAGCCGGTAGGCCGAAACAGCGGTTTTGCACCAACGACGGCGGGCATGTTTTCGCGCGTCTTCGTGACCTTCGCGGTTTTCCACTGAATCCGCTTTAACTCAATCGATGAGGCGACGCGGCGTCGGCGCGAGGACGGGGTCGGAGCCGTCCAGATCGCGCAGATAGATCGGCGGAGCGTTGGCGGGGATTTCGTAAACGACGCGTCCGTCGACCTGCAATCTGCGGCCGCCTTGTTCGAAGATGGCGCGTTCGGTCACGGCGAGGATGCGATCGACCAGTTCGTCGATGCGGTAGTGATTGGGCAGGCCGTCACGCGAGTAATTGATGTAGGTGTTGTTGAACGGCTCGGTCCAGCGTCCGCGGCTTGGCAGTTCCAGCGTGAACTTTTCCGGGATCGCGCTCGCGCCGTGCATGACACCGAGCAATCCGCCGCAGGTGGCGGCCTGGTTGTCGCAGTCGTAGCCGGCGGAGGTCGCGATGGCGATCGTCTGCGTGAAATCGCCTTCGCCATACAGCAATGCCATCAACCCGCTGAGCCCGTTGATGATCGCGCCGAGATACGGCACGGGAATTTCGAAACCATCGATTTCGCGATAATAGCGCTCGTGCAGCCGGGCCCGGGTGTCACGCCAATCTGGATACAGCTCATGCCAACGCAACAGATCGCGAATGCCGCGCAGGTAGGGACTGTCGGCCGGCAAAAACGAGGCGCCGAACTCGATCAGTTGGCGTGGATCGTCTTCAAACAACGCCGCGCTGATCATGGCGCCGTAAACGATGTCGGGATGAATTGCCCAGCCGTCGTTCATGATGCGGGCGTCCCAGACCACCCGGCTGACGGTGGGCGCGGGCATGCCGGCGTAGAAGACGGCCCAGATCTCGTTCTTCAACTGCGAGGACAGGGAATACCAATGCGGATTGAGTTCGCGGCTGCCGGTGGCGGGCGGCAGGTGGCCGGCTTCCATCAGATCGCGGGCGACGCGGGAGGCGGACCAGATGAAACGGTTGATGTGTTGCCGCCACATCGCGGTCGCCTCGGCGTAGTCGAGGTCAAGCCCGTGGGTTTCGACCGCGTGCAGCGTGACCAGCTCGACGTCGGTGTCGTCGTCGCTCCACGCGCCGCCCAAGGCATCGGCCATGATGTGGATGTAGGCGCGGCGGTCGTCGCGATTCATGCGCAGTCCGGTCGCCTCGATGTCACGGAAATCCTGATACGTATCGACGAGCACGGGCAACGGCTCGTCGGTGTAGAGGTTTTCGAAAGGAAATCCGAGGTAGTTGCCCGCGATCTGACCGATCCAGAATCCATGAATGCGATCACGCAGATCATCGGCGTCGATGCGTCGAGGCTCACCCGCGACGGCGAGCGTTGCCCCTGAGGCGATGCCGAAAAGGAGACCAATCGGAACGGAGCGAAGGCAGGATATCATGGCGAAGAACGGGAGGTTTCGGATTGCGCGGATGCTTCGGAGGAGTGGTTCAGTTCGAGCCGCTGGGCGCCGGACCGCAGGGCGATGGAGCGGCCGGTCCAAACGAATTCGCCGGAGACGCCTTTGGGCAAAACGATCTCCGCCCGGAGTGCGTGCGCGTTACGGCGCAGAGACACGGTGATTTCACCCTGCGGGTGCGGCATTGCCGCGTTGACTTCCGTCAGATGACCCAAATGCGGCGCGATGCGCACGGTGGCGAATCCCGGCGAGGCCGGCTCGATGCCGCAGACGGTGGCGAGCAGTTCGTAGATCGGAGTGGCGCTCCAGGCGTGGCAGTCGGAGCGGGTCGGCTCGGGCTTTTCCGCGAAGGTGGTGAGCCCCAGTGCGAGCATGTCATGCCACGGACCGAGGCGGGAGAGATACTGGTCCCCGAGTCCGGCCTCTTTCAGGGCGCGCAGGAGATAGAAACGGAAGTAGGTGCTGGTCTGGATCAGTGCGGGATTGTCGACCGTGCGCTGCATGAGGTCACGGGCGGCGTCGCCATTGATGGCGCCGGACAGCGCGGCTAGGGCGTTGGCGTGCTGGCTGAACTGTCGATGGGCGGGTGTATCCGAAAACAGGTTACGCGATTCATCCCAGCCGTGGCGACGCACCGCGGCGAGGAGCGCTTCGGCGAGGTTCGCGTAATGCGACGCGAGTTCGGGCCGATCGAGCGCGCGGGTGAGTTCAGCGGCGCGGCGCAGGGTGCCGGCATATTGCAGGGTGACGATGACGGAACCGCCGTCCGCCGCGCCGGCGGGCTCGCCGCCGATGCCGAGGGTGTTGTTCCAGGGCCAGGCCTCGGTCCAGTCCACAAACGTCCAGTAAGGCAGCGGGCCGAGCAGGCCGGTGGCAGGGTCGAGGCGGGCTTCGAACCAGGCGAGCACGGCCTGCAGGCCGGTGAGTCGATCAGCGAGGAACGCCGCGTCGGTGCGGTGCATCCAGTAGTCGTGGAGCATATCGACCCAGAAGAGAGAAAAGGTGTTGATCAGTTGCGGGTGCGATGACGGATACCGGCTGCGGGTCAGGCCTTCGGGGATGCGGGAGCGGTCGAACAACTCGATGGCGTTGCGCATGAGGCGATCGTCGCCCGCTACATACAGCGAGATGAGCGCCTGCAGGCGGGTGTCGCCGATGTATTGGAGCTGCTCGTAGTAGGGACAATCCACATACGTGTCGGTCGCGCACAATCGGGCTGTGCGCCAGGCGACCTCCCAGATTTTGCCCAAGGCGGGATCGTCGCTGCGGAAACGCGCCCGCTCGGCAAAGGGATAACCGGTGAACACGCCGTGCAGATCCTCGATCGTCAACGGGGCGGCGTCGGTTTCGATTTCGAGCTGCAGGTAGCGATAGGTGCGAAAATCGATCGGGGCGAAACGCCGATGCGCGCCGCCATCGGGCAGGAAGCGGTCGGCGACGCCCAACAGCTCGCGACCCATGTGCGCGTCGCGGTGTCCCTTGCGGTGCATCGAGTCAAAGAGAGATTCGGCGTAACGCAGGGTGACGGAGGCGCCGCGGCCGCCGCTGACCGTGAGTTGCGGGTAGGCGTTGGTCAGGTGGCCGTGATCGAGCAGGAGCGTGGCGGTGGTATGGGCCGGGATGACGAACGATGCAGCTTCGGCAGGGAAGTTGGCGGGAGGAATCATGCCCTCGGCGCGCACCAGGCGGGCGAGGCGCTGCGGAGTTTCCTCCAGCAACGGGATCGATCGCGGGCGGAGCCAGAAGTTCACATCGGTGCCCCAGCCGTGCGGCTGGCCCGGATCGAGGGCGCGCGCCGTTTCCCAGCCGGCGTCGTCGAATTCGGGACTTTGCCAATCCCATGGATACTGCGCGGCATCGACGCGATCACCGGGGCCGACGAGCAGGCCGGTGCGGAGATGCTCGCGGCCGTCGAGGAAGGCCCCGTGAGACGCGGCGCGGATCACTTTCCAATCCGGACCGGTGTCAGC
>CBINJL010000379.1:0-3986 GCA_966250925.1 uncultured Opitutus sp.
CTTGTTGCCATCCCCACGACCCCAGGCCGGGCTTGCCGAACGGTCCGCACGGGCCATCGTTGCCGACATGAGCACCGTCACGGAGATTGAAGCCGCCATCGAAAAGCTCTCTCTCCAGGAGCAGGGCGAGATTGCCGGCTGGCTGAACTCGCGGCTGATCGCTGAAACGCCGGCCATGCTCGCAGCGTTGGATGAAGGCATCCGTTCGCTCGAGGAAAAGGGCCCGCGCGAATGCACCCGCGAGGAGCTCGAACAGAAGGTGCGGCAATGGGCTGGAGCGTAAGGCTCAGCGAGCAGTCCGAACTCGATTTGGAGCAAGCTGTTGCGTTCCTCGCACTGAAGAGTCCGGCGGCCGCCGCGCGGCTCGGCTTGGGGCTGGTCGAAACGATCTTCTCCTTGGCGAACCTGCCACATCGCGGCCGGCCTGTCGCCGGTCGACTGGGATACCGACGGGTGCTGTATCAGCCGTGGTTCCTGATCTTCTACCGTGTTGACGAGGCGGGGCACGCCGTGGAGATCGTGCGCATCTGGGACGCGCGGCAGGACCCGGTGGGCTTCCGCCTGGGGTGAACCACTATTCCGCAGTCAATATTTAACGCAAAGAGCGGAGAGACACGCAAAGTGCGCAAAGAAAGGCGGTCGTGGAATTGCAACAACTTCGCCGATGCGCACGAAGGCGAAGGCGCGATTACGCCTGTGTGATGATCCCGCGCCTGCGAAGAAGTGTAGGGGCCTCGCTCATCGACGCCCGCGGCGGTGGAGTGATGCGGAATCCCGGCGGTGACCGTCACTGCCCGGCGGTGGCGGCGGCGCTGAGGCGGGCGTCGAGGTCGGGGGCGGCGGTGAGATCGAGGTCGTAGCGCACGATGCCGTCGGCGGTGGCGGCGACGATGCGATAGGTGTTGTCGTCGCCCATTTTCCAGATGCCGCCCTGCTTATAGAGCGCGGCGCCGAGCGGGGTCTGGTAGTCGAGGCTCAGGGCGGGTTGTCCGTTGTGATAGATGACCCAGTCCATGCCGGGGCGGCCGTTGGGGCGCTCGACCCGTTCGTAGGACGCCCAGACGAGGTGGCGGTTGTCAGGAGAAAATGCGGGCGCGTGGCGGACGGTGGAGGTGAGGGCGACGAGCGGTTTGCCGTCGACGAAGATCACGTAGGGGCCGTTGCGCTGGGATTTGTCGTGGCCGACGAGGCTCCAGCGTTTGCCGTCGGGACTGAAGGCGGCATGGATGACCTCGGGGCCGGCGATGGGACTGTTGACCCACGGCACGGCAACAAGCGCGCCGAGGTCGACGGGTTCGCCGTTGAGGTAATGGGTGGGGTTTTCTCCGCCCGAGACCCAGAAGTAATGATAGGTGCCGTCGGCGCTGAACTGCAGGGACTTGCTGTCGATGGTGGGGTAACGCGTGCCGGCACCGACGCGCCACTCGGGGGAGCTGTAGAGTTTGCCGTTGATGAAGGCGACGGGCTGGCGGCTGTCGTTGGTGCCGACAAATCCGTAGCTCGGTCCGGTTTCGGCAAACACGATGTCGTGGATGTATTCGTAACCGAACGATTCGGCGCCATCGATGAGCGGAAAACGCAGGCCACCGTTGACGGCGACTGCGATGGCATGGGTGGAATCGGGGGTAAAGAGCGTGTAGACCGGATCACTGGACGGGGCCACGCGCAGGTTGACGAAGGATTGATAGAGTTCGGTGCGTTTGCCGTTGAGCGACAGCCACTGTTGTCCGGGGCCGGCGTCGCCGTGCACGGCGATGCGTTTGCCGTCGGGGCTGAAATAGACGTAGTCCGCGCCCTCGGTGCCGGCGAGGGGTTTGCCGTTGAGAATGGCAACTTCCTTGACGCCGCCGGCCCAACTACCGTCGGCCGCGATGCTGAGGCGTGAGACGAATTCACCCGCATGCAACGGGCGGCCGTCGACCAGGTAGACCGTCAGCGAACCCTGCTGCACCTGGGTGAGCAGTTTGCCGTTGGGCAGGAAGAGGGGGCGGAAGCCGGCGTATTTGGCGGGTTTGCCGTCGATAATCAGGCGTTCAGGGGCGGCGAGATCGGCCTGGGCGGTGGTAGCGACGGCGTAGCGGGATTCGTCGGCGTTGAAGACCGGCACGCCGCCGCCGTCGCGCAGCAGCGGCGCGTCGACAAGTTTGCCGTTGAGCCAGAGGTAGTAGGTGCCGCCCTGTTGAGGCTGGTCGGGGCGCGCGGCGGCGAACCAGAAGTGTTTGCCCCGGGGGGAAAACGAGAGGGTCCGCGGCTCGCTGAGCACGGCATTGCGCACATAGGGCGCCCGGAAAACTTCCTCGCCGTCGACCATCACGACATACTCTTCGCCCTGCAGGCCGATGTAGCCGCAGCGGCTGCCGTCGTGGCTGAATATCACCGGATGGTCCTGCCCGTCGCGGGTGCCGCGGGGGAACTGTTCCCGACCGAGCATCGGTTGGCCCGACGCTGCCAGCAAACGATCAAAACGCGGTCCGGTTTCGCCGTCGATCATGACGGCGAGCCGGCTGCCTTGGCGGACGACGGCGGACACGCGGCCGGAGGCCGGATCGATCCACACGGAAACGGCGTTGGCGGGCGCGAGCAGCCGGGGCTCGACCCTCGCGGTGGAGGATGCGGTGGCGGCGGAAGCGAGGACGGGAGTGAAGACGGAAAACGCGAGCCAGGCGGTCGCGCACGAGGCCAAACGGCGGAAGCTCCGGGAGGCGTTGCCTGACAGGCCGGAGCAGGAGGCTGGGGCAAAGTGCATACTGCCGCTCAGCATAGGCCAGATGGCGGTCGTGATATAGAGGCGGACTCACCCGTTTTGAACTGGGGCCAAACCCCGATTCCCTAGGGTGTCGGACCGAAATGTGATGCCGCAAATCCCCCTGAAGCGCGGAAAGATTTCCTCCGGAAGGATTGATTTTCCCGATCAGGATGAACCTCGGATGCGAAGGGGGCGGGCGGTTCCCATCGGGAGCGGGGGGCGTAGCCCGATAGGCGTAAAATCAGGGCCTGATACACTGCCGCAGACAAACACCAACCCTGTCCGCTTCCACTGAACATGTTGTTAACGCTCATGGCATTGGGCTGGCGGATGTGTGCGTCGCATTTTCCACAACCCCGATTCGTTTCTTCCCATGCCAGCCTCAGTCCATACTTGGGCGCGTTGCTTCTTTGCGGCCGCCACCTTCCGCGCTCGGGTCATTCCGAACCGTTTTGTCCGGCACCTCGGTGTTGTTGGCGGAGTGGTCGTGGCCGCGACCTGCGGTCTCGCGAGCGCGCAGGCCGGCAGTTTGCTCTTCGACGATCCGATGGACCACACCGGCCGTTGGGCGACGGTGCAGGGCGCGGCGCCGTTCACGGCCAACCTGCCGGCGTTTAGTCCACCGGTGCTGGCGCTCAACAACGGCGTGGCGCGCACCGAGCTGCTGCGTCCCGTGCACGGGAGTTGGGTGCTGCGGTTCGAGGCCGGACACAGCGCCAGGCAACGCGCTTTGTGGGCGGGGGTGTTCAACGACGACGGCACCCAGGGCTACGGCGTGTTGTGGGATTCGGCGTCGAGCGGCAACGGCACCGTGGCTTTACTCAAATTCGATCTGACGGCGGAAGTCGGCTGGAACACACCCGCGGTCGAGATCGCACCGCGCGCGAGCAGCGGACACAACCCGACAACGCCGTCGTCGCTGGCGATCTTTGAACTGCGCTGGCATGCGCCCACCCGCATGCTCGAGCTCTACGTCAACGGCGTGCTGCGCGCGCAGCGCCACGACGCTGGATTTCTGGCCTTTCGCCGGATTTATCTGCGCGGCAACACGACCTCGTATTTCGAAAACATTTCCTTTCAGGCCCTCGGCCCTACCGCCGAGCTGGACGAGCGGTTCTACGACCTGACCGGCGTTTACCAATTCGAAGGCAGTCCCGAGATCGACTACGATCACACCCCGCCGTTTCGGCCGCGCAATCCACGCCTCGCTCTCGAGAGCGAGCAGGTGCGCCTCTTTCTC
>CBINJL010000380.1:0-3985 GCA_966250925.1 uncultured Opitutus sp.
CGAGATCGAACAACCGCCTCGGTTCGTCAGCCGAGGCGGCGAAAAGCTGCAGGGATTTCTCGACCAATTCGCGGTCACGCTCAGCGGCGCACACGTCCTCGATGTCGGCGCATCGACCGGCGGTTTCACCGATTGCGCGTTGCAGGCCGGCGCCAGCGACGTCGTGTGCGTCGATGTCGGCCGCGCGCAATTGCACGCCAAACTGCGCGGCGACGAGCGCGTGACCAATCTGGAGAAACTCAACGCCCGCTTCCTGACCGCGGCCGATTTGCCGCGCGCGGATTTCGACGCGATCGTGATGGACTTGTCCTTCATTTCGCTGCGTCAGGTTTTGCCCGCGGTGTGGCCGTTGCTGAAATCCGGCGGACGTCTGATCGCATTGGTCAAACCACAGTTCGAAGCGGGCAAGGCCGAAGTCGACAAGGGACGCGGCGTCATCCGCGACGCCGCCGTGCAGGAAGCCACGCTGAACGATGTGCGCGACTTTGCCCTCCAGGAATTGCCCGGTTCCGAACTGATCGGCACGATGGATTCGCCGCTTGTCGGGACCGACGGCAACCGCGAGTTTCTGCTCGGATTGAGCCGGCAACCGCTGCTCTAATCCCCTCCGCTCATGTCGCCCATCCGTCACCTCGCCTTCGTCGTCAACGCCCAGAAAAGTGGCGCCGCCGAAATCGCCGACGACCTCATGGCCATTGCACGCGGTGCCGGCACGACCGTGACGCAGACGCAGGAGTTTCCCGTGCCCGCCGACTTCCTGCGCGGCGTCGACGCGTGCTGCGTCATCGGCGGCGATGGCACACTGCTTGGCGTCGCCCATGCGGCGGCCGAGGTCAATGTGCCGATCATCGGCGTCAACCGCGGCTCGCTCGGGTTTCTCACCACGTTTTCAGCCGAGGAGGCGCGCACGTATCTCGCCGATCTTCTGGCCGGTCACTTCTCGGTCGCCGAGCGCGCCCTGCTCGACTGCTCGACCGCACCTGATCGCCACGATGTCGCACTCAACGACGTATTGATCAAGGACGAGAGCCACTCGCGCCTCGTCGAGTTGCAGGTTCATGCCAACGGCGAACTGGTCACCACCTACACCTGCGACGGTCTGATTCTCTCCTCACCGACCGGTTCGACCGCCTACAACCTTTCCGCCGGCGGTCCGCTCATTCATCCCGACGCCGAGGTCATCGCGCTCACGCCGATCTGCCCGCACACCTTGAGCAACCGCTCCATCATTTTCCGCCAGGATGTGAAACTGCGCGTCACGCCGCGTCACGATGACGCCTGCCTGCTTGTCGCCATGGACGGCCAGCGCAACATTCGCATCTGCGAGGGAAACCCGGTGGAAATCACGGTCTCGGCGCTGCGACTGAAACTGGTCAATCGCGAGAGCTACGAACACTTCGCCGTCGTGCGCACCAAGCTCAAGTGGAGCGGCGGCGTGACCAACGGTCAGGGCTGATCGCGCTCCGCTCGCTTCGTCCACGCCAACAACGTCGACAGAATCGGCGCGAGTCCTTTGTAGGCCGCCATCGCCGGCGGCATGGTGGCTAGCGCGCGGTGCAATCCCACTCGCGCCGTCTCGTCGCGCAACACCTCGGCCAGCGGACGCACTTCGATCCGAATGCCGAACAAGACCGCATCGGTATGCGGCAGCTTGGCCAGAATCTGATGCTCGATGCGCAACCAGCACGACGCCAGCGGCGTGTCGTTCGCCAACCGCGCCGCGCCGCGCTCCGGATGCAGGTTGCGCGCATCCGTCGCCGCCAGCCCCCAATTGCTGCGCGTCACCGGCGCATCAGGACGAAGCCGGTCGAGAAACCGATCGATCGCCGGACCGATGGCGGCGTTGAGCCCCGGCACCACGCCATGAGTTTCGGCCAGGGTAAGCCCGATTTTTTCCGGCAAGGCCCATGCGGTCGGAAACACCACCACCCCGCCGCGCACACGATAAACGCCACTGGCATCGCGTCGCAGCACCACGATATCGGGCTCCACCGACCAACCGATTTCGTGCGGCATTGTTGTCGCGGAATCGAGGCCGAGGGTTGCGGCCGTTTCTCGCCAGACCGGCGTCAGTTTGACCGCGTCCACCACATGGGATTCGGGATGTGAATCGATCCAGTGGCGACGCTCGGCCAACACTTTTGAGGCCTCCTCGCTCGGCGCAAAAAACGCCCGCAGCGCACCCCGCTGCAAAGTGAGTCGGAAGGCGAAGTCGTCGGCCGGGAAAAGATTCGCGAATGCGCTCACGGCCGGCCCTCGCCCTTTCAGGGTCGCACCACAACCTGCGTGCAGGCGTCGCGTCGCAGGAAGGTCTTCGCGAATGCCGCCAGAATTTTTGTAGTTACCGCGTTGATACGGTATTCATAGTCGGAGCCATCGTCGAGCGGCTGACCGTAGAGCGTGCTGAGCGCCACATGCATCGCGCGCGCACCGTTGGATTGCAGCCCCATGCGCCGCGCCGCGCAGAGCCGGGTCTGGCAACGCCGCAATTCTTCGGCGGTGATCCGGCCGCGGGCCATGCGCCGAATCTCCGCCTCGATCTCCGCCAGCACCTCGGTTTCTTTGCCCGGTGCGGTGCCGGCGTAGAAATAAAACATGCCGGCATCGAGCCCGACCACGCGTGACGCGCGCACGTAGTAGGCCAGGCCTTTTTCCTCACGCACGCGTTCGAAGAGACGCGACGACATACCGCTGAACAACTCGTCGGCCACTTCGGCGACGTGGAAGTCGGGCGACTTCACACCCGGTCCGACGTAACCCTGAAAAACCACCGCCTGCTGCCGCGGACGCTGCACGACAAAGTCGCCCGCTTCCGCCGGCGCGGCGAGCAAAGCTGACTCGACCGTCAACGGTGTCTTTTTGAAACGCCGCAACAGTGTGCGCAATTTCGGTGCGAGTTTTGCCGGATCGAAATCGCCCGCGACCGACAACACCACATTGGGCGCCACCATCAGACGCCGGTGCAGCGCCACGAGATCGCGCGGCTTGAGCGCACGCAAATCCTCCACTTCGCCATGCGCGTCGATCGCCAGCGGATGCGTCCCGAAGAATCGGCGGCGCAATTCCTTCAGCCCGATCGTCACGACATCGTCGGCGTCCTGCTGCAACTCGGCGACCTGCGCGTCGCGTTCGATCGCAAACGAATCCGCGGTGAAGGTCGGCTTGAGCGCCGCTTCGGCCAGCAGATCGAGCGCGAGGTCGACATCGGCGGGCAACACTTCCAACGACAGGCCGAAGGTGTTGTTGCCGAAAACCGGCGAGAACGAACCACCCACCGATTCGATGGCGGCGGCAACCTGCGCGGCCGAGCGTTTGGCGGTGTCGCGCGCCAGCAGAGTCGACATCAGCGAAGTTGCGCCGCGCCGTCCGGCCGTTTCGAAAACCGGTCCACCCTGGCAGAGCAGTCGCAGGTGCAGGTTCGGCAAGCGCTGGTCCGGCTGGAGCACGAGCCGGGCACCGTTGGGCAGTGTTTCCGAGCGCGGTAAATCTCGTCCTCCGACCCGGTCGTTTTTCGCGGGCAAAGACGGCGCGGCGAGCGGCACCGGCTTCGGGTTGAGTGTGACCGTGGTGGCGTGGCCGCCGAGCAGATAGGTGCGCAGCACCTGCTGCAAACGCGCCGGCGTGACGGATTTGAGCCGCGCAAAATAACCGCGTGAAAACAGCATGTCGCCGGCCACCACTTCGGCGACGCCGAGCCGTGAGGCAACGCCGGCAACGGTTTTGCGGCCGTTGATTTCGCCCACCACGAGCTGCCGCACCGCCTTCTTCACCATCGCGGCCGGAATGCCCTGACGCGCAATGCGACGCAATTGGGTGTCGATGGCGGCGAGCGTCTGATCACGGCGATTCGGATCGCAGACAAACGAGAGATAAAACAGACCCTGTTTGCCGGGATTCCAACTGGTCGCGTCAATCGAATGCACCAGCCGCGCCTTCTCGCGCAGACTTTGCCAAAGCAGGGAACTGTCACCGTGACCGAGCACGA
>CBINJL010000381.1:0-3949 GCA_966250925.1 uncultured Opitutus sp.
ACTGATTAGTCGAAAGTAGTATTTTCCACGTAGACACACGAAATCACTCGAAAGCAGGACGCTGAGTTGCCCACGGAACACACGGATCACACGGAAATCCAGACGGTATCACTTCCGTGTGATCCGGGTGTTCCGTGGGCGATATTTGCTCTGTGCAAAGAAAAAGGCGCTCCGGATTCGGAGCGCCTTTTTTGATCGGAAACGGGATTGCGGCTCAGTGGGTGTGGGCACCCTTGGCGAGTTTGCCGCGGAAGATGAAGAGGAGGGCGAAGGCCGCCACCAGCACGACCGGGAACATGGTCATCTTGCTGAGCGTGGCCTGACCGGCGGCGAGTTCGATGACGGCGGGATCGGTCAAGCCGTTGGCCGCGGCGGCGGCGCGGTTTTCATCGATCCAGGCGCCGATGATCGGGTTCCAGATCGACACGGCGAACATGCCGGCGCCGCCCATCAGCGACATGCCCAGCGCGCCGGTCTTCGGAATGTATTCCGAGGTGAAACCAATCATGGTCGGCCAGAAGTAACACACGCCCAGCGCGAACACGATGGTCGCGACATAGACCATGCCGCCGGTGGCCTTGCTGAGCAGGAACAGGCCGATGGTGGTGACGATGGCCGAAACAAGCAGCACGCCGACGGCGTGGAGGCGATGCACCATGGGGCCGGCGAACTGGCGGCCGACGGCCATGAGGCCGGTGCCGAGGGCGAGGATGATCATCGGCGATGCGCCGCTTTCCTGCAGGATGCGACCGACCCACTGCTGAGTGCCCAGCTCGGACGTGGCGGTCAGCGTCATGCAGAAAATCATGAACAGATAGAGCGGCGTGAACAGGCTCTTGATGTTGGTGCCGGTGGAGGTCTCGATGTTTTCCGACTTGGGGAAATCCTGGGTGAAAATGAGCCATCCGTAGATGGCGGTCGGCACCAGCATGGTCGCGATCTGCATCTGCCAGCCGATGCCGGCGGAGGTCATGAACTGCGACACCAGCGCGCCGATCACGATGCCGCCGGGGAACCAGACGTGGAAACGATTGAGCATCGTGGTCTGGTTCTTCGGATACATGTCGGCGATGAGCGGATTGCACGCCGCCTCGACCGAGCCGTTGGCGAAACCGATGCAGAAGGTGGAAATGATCAGCCCCCAGAATCCGCCGGCGGTGATGGTGAGGACGAGACCGGCGACGTGACCGATGAAGGCCACATACATGAGAATGCGCGGGCCGAGGTAATTGTAGAGAAGACCGCCGACCATCATGGCGACCGGGAAGCCCAGAAATGCCATCGAGTTGACCCAGCCCAGTTGTGTGTCGGTCAGCGCAAAGCTCTGGCTGAGCTCGGTGAGGATGCCGGCGCGGATCGCGAAGGTCATGGCTGTCACGATCAGCGACATGCACGCGGCGAAGAACAGTTTTGAAGGATTGACGTTGCTCATGGAGGGGAGGAAGACGCGGGCGATGGCCGGGGCCGCATGCGGGAAACCGGGCGGGCGATCCGGCTACAGTTCTGGGGTTAAGGGGTTAACACGGGTGGGGACGGCCCTGTTGCTGGGGAAAGAACGCGAGGCGGGCAACATCAATGCTGCGGCCCGACGCAGGCATGCGGAGAATACCGGGCGAACCGGGCAGCCTTGTCGCCAGACGTTGGCGAGAACGTTCTGGGGGCGATCAGGCCAGATGTTCGCGCTGGGGCGCCGACGTGAAATCGAGGTCCGGTCCGAGTGGCACGATGCCGGTCGGATTGATCTCGGTGTGCGTCGCGTAGTAGTGCCGCTTGATGTGATCAAGGCGCACGGTGGCGGCGATGCCGGGGAACTGGAAAACGTCGCGCAGATAGGGGCCGAGATGCGGATAATCCGCGATGCGGCGCAGGTTGCATTTGAAGTGCCCGTGATAAACGGCGTCGAAGCGGACGAGGGTGACGAAGAGGCGGATGTCGGCCTCGGTCAGGCCGTCGCCGACCAGAAAGCGGCGGCGCGACAGGTGGTCGTCGAGCGCAGCCAGGGTGGCGAAGAGCGGTCGGACGGCGTCTTCGTAGGCGCGCTGGGTGGTGGCGAAACCGGCGCGATAGACGCCGTTGTTCACTTTTTCGTAAACGATGGCATTGATGCGATCGATCTCCGCGTGGTGAGATTTTGGATACAGATCAAGTTCGGGATTGGCGGCGAAGGCGTCGAACTCGGCGTTGAAGATGCGCAGCAGATCGTCGTCGGAATTGGTGACGATGCGGCCGCTGAGTTTATCCCACAGCACCGGCACGGTGAACCGGCCACGGTAGCCGGGATCGGAGGCATGATACGCTTCGCTCAAATGCTCGAAGCCGTTGACCGGGTCGCGGGAAAACCCGTCGCCTTCGCGAAAAGCCCAGCCGCGGTCGTCGCGCCACGGATCGACGACAGCCATGCCGATGACATTTTCCAGTCCCTTGAGGGTGCGGGCGATGATGATGCGATGCGCCCAGGGACAGGCGTAGCTGACGTAGAGATGGTAACGGTCGGCGGCGGCAGGAAACTCGCCCGAACCGTCGGCCTTCACCCAGTCGCGAAAGGCGTCTTCCTGGCGCTTGAAGCTGCCATCCTGATTTTGCTCGGAGGGAAATTGGGCGGGGGAAGTCATGGCAGCACGCGCCGGGTGGGAATCAGTCGCGTTGCTTCAGCATGGCACGGGCTTGGGATATTGCGAGGTCGTCATGCTTTTCGACGGCCGGCAACTGGGCGGCGGTTTCAAAATACGGGCGGGCGAGGTCAGCCTGGCGGTTGTCGCGAAGAGCGAGGCCGAGTTCGAGATGGTGGTTGGGATTGTTTGGTTCCAGTTCCACCGCGCGCTGGAGATGCGTGATCGCGGTGGCCAGATCGGCGTCGGGCAGTCCGCCGTAGGCGAAGCCGACCCACCAGCGAGCGATGCCGTTGAGATCGGCCACTTCACGATGCCAGCGTCCGAGCACATGATGAGCCCAGGCGTAGTCAGGATCGAGCGCCACGGCGCGTTCGGCGTGGATCTTGATCTCGCGGGCGTAGTCAACCTTGGTGCGGATGTCGCCTTGAGTTGCGACCTGGCCAAGGGCGATGGCAACGGAGAGCACGTTAACGGCATTGTCCGGTTCGAGTTCAGCGGCGCGACGGGCGTAGGCGAGGGACTGTTCCGCGTAACGCCGTTTCTCGGCGGCGGAAGGCAGATCAACGATCGCGTCGGAGTATTGGCGGGCGATCTTTTGCGCGATCACCGGATCGTCGGGGCGGAGCGGTTCGACCTGCTGCAACAACCGGAGCGCTTCCTGCGAATCGTGACGGCGCTCGGCTGTGATGGCGGCGGCGAACAGCGCATCGGCGTCAGCGCCGCTGGCGGCGGAAGCGGAGGCGGAGGTCAGGTTCACACATCCCCCCAGCAGAAGAATCACGAAGGTTTTCATGGTAGGTTCAGGGTTTGCGGAAGCGGTAGTGACTCACCAGCCACTCCTCGCCGTCGCGGTAGCCCCACAGTTCCGCACAGGCCAGGTAAAACACGCGCCAGTAAACCCACCACTTGGTGGTCTGCCCGGCTCCGTAGGTGGCGGCGAACAGCGGCAGGATTTCATCGCGATGGCGATCCATGTTCTGCAGCCAGTGTTCGGCGGTTTGCTGATAATGACGGCCGTTGATGCGCCAATCGGCTTCGAGGGTGAGGTCATCCTGAAAATGACTCAGCAAGTCGTGGGCGGGCATCTGGCCGCCGGTAAAGAAATGGCGCGACATCCAGTCCGAGGAGTCGCGGGCGACGAAGTGGTAGGAAAACCGGCGGTGAGTGAAAATATGCACAAACAGCTTGCCGCCCGGGCGGAGCCAGCGCGCGACGTTGGCGAGCAGGCGTTGGTAGTTTTTCATGTGCTCGAACATCTCGACCGACACGACGCGGTCGTAGCGACCCGACGGAAACTCGAAATCGTTCATGTCGCACGTGACGATCGCGAGATTGCG
>CBINJL010000382.1:0-3947 GCA_966250925.1 uncultured Opitutus sp.
GCAGCACCGCGGAGGCCGCCAGCAGGTGCAGTCCGATGTGCCGGATATGTGGATACATTCGGGTCAGCTCGCCGGCGGGCGCATGATGCGGGTCGGCCATCGAATACCACGTGCCGAGCAACGCCAGCACGCCCACACCGGCGCCGGCGGCGATGGCGAGCAGCAGCGGCCGGCCCAGCGCTGCGCGGAAACGAATCAATGCGGCGGAAAGCAGCGCGACGCCCAGCAACACCGCGTTATGAGCGGATTGCACCACGGCAGGGGCGAACTGATCGGCGGTGAGGATGGCGATTAATGTCCACAACGCGCCGAGTAGCCCGAGCCAACGCAGTCCACGATGGGCCAGCCACAGATGCGCTTCGGTGCGGATGAGGCGACGGCCCGCCACCACGGCCGGACCGAAGGCAAGCGCGGTGGCGGTGCGTTCGAAATCGATCGGGCTGTGCTGCAGCAGCGGAATCGCCACCAGGCCACCGGCGAGCAGCCAGCAGGGAATCGTGATGGCGGTGCGGGAGCGGGCGGTGGTGTCAGTCATGGGAGGGACGCTGGAGCAGGCGGGCGGCGGCGGTTCGCCACGCCACGACGTCCTCGGGCGGCAATCGTTCGGGGTGAACTCGCGCCCAGACCATCCGCTCCAGCGGCGAGACAGGCGAGGTCGCAGTGTCCCGGGGCGGCAGATTCGTATTTTCTTTATCACTACCGATGAGCGTGAGTGCGGCCTGCGCTTCGTAACGCGCCCCGACTTCGGAAGCAGTCGCGCCGACCTGCTGCCAAAGCGCAATCGCCGCTTCCGAATCCCCGGCGCGCCACAAACCGAAACTGGCGATCACGCGCAGGGAATTATCTGTCGCCGGCGGAGCGAGCTGCAACCAGTCGCGGCAAGCGGTTGCCCAGGTGTTTTCGTCGGGCAACGCACCAGTGCGCAGCAGCAGGTTGAACCCCGCCAGGATGCGCCAGCGGAGGGCAGGGATATGTTCGGGCGCGAAAGTCAGCGCGGCTTCGGCGGATTGCCAGACGAGCGCATCGTCGCCGAGTTCGTTGGCCGCGCCGGCGATGAGAAGATGGTCCTGCAGTTCCGTGTCGCGGCGGTCGATGCCGCCAAAGGCGGTGAAGCCGAGTCCGACGCCGATCAGCGCAATGACGACGGCGATCATCGCGGGCTTGGGTTGTGCGACCGTGAAGCGTTTCAGCAAAACCAGTCCGCCGCTGGCCGCGCAGAGACACGCCACCAACGGGACCCGAAAGCGGGCGCTGACAAAGGTCAGCACCACGCCGGCCGCGATGGCCGCAGCGGTTCCCATTAACACGCGAAAGCCCGGCCGATTTTCCAACCGCAAACTCGCGGCCCCGAGAATTGCCAGCGGCAGCAGCACCGCCCAGCCGAGCGGATTGTAGCGGAGCCAGGGCGAGCGGGCTTGGTGAAAGGCGTAGGTCTTGTTGTTGTAGGATTCGACGGGGTGGAGCAGGAAGTAGGTCTTGCGCAAAAGACGTCCGGCGAATCCGAGTGGGTCCTGCCGCAACGCGTCGCGCAGTCGTTGCCGCCAATGCGCGTTGACGACGTCGATGTCGTCGGCGGGTCGACCGGTTTCGCGGGTGTAGAGCAATTCCGTTTCGACCGCGGTGGGATTGCGGTGAATCTCTGAGGCCGGCAACGGAATCGATTGCGCAAAATAGCGTCCGTGCGCGCCCGGTCGGTTGGCCGCCCAGAGGTTGTAGGCGCCCTGAGTGGGCAATATCCGAAACGCGCCGGAGTGCTGCCATTGCACGGCACCGAGCGCGAACCACGGCAACGCGCCCAACGCGGCGCCGATCAGCAGCGGTTTCAGTTCGTGCCGCCAAATCTCGCGCGGACGACTCCAGAGGAAAATGACCGGCAGCGCGATCACGAGGAGGAGGAATTGCGGACGCACCCACGCGGCGAGCGACCACGCCACGATGGCCACGATGAGCGCGGTTGAGGAAGTGACGTTTCGTAAACTCGCGGGCGTGAAGGCCACCGCGCCGATGAGAAACAGCCACGTCGCCAAGGCGCCGTCCGTGGTCTGGGTGGCGAAGTGGACGAGCACCGGATTCAGCGCAAACAACAGGCCCGCCAACCACGGCGCGGTCGTGCGGTTTCCGGTCAGTCGCCGCGCCCAGATCGCGACGAGCGCGGCGCTGGCGGCATGCCAGAACACACCCAGCAGCAGCGCCACCGGATGCAGCAGCGACGCCGGCACGCCGAACGCGTGGATGGCCGCGAGCAGCAGCGGGTAACCCATGGCGCGATAAAACGGTCCGGGCGGAAGCGATCCGTTGCCGATCGCCACGGCGAGCTCGATGTTCTCGCGTTCATCGAGCACCGGAACTTGTCCGAGGGGCGTGCCCCAATACCAAACGAGATGCAGGGCGGCGTAAAAAAACGCGCCGAGAAAAACCCAAAACTCCGGCCGTGAACGCCACGGCAACGCTGCCGCGCCGGCGGTCTCGGAGGTCGCGTCGGAAGCGGCAGGCATCGGCGTTCAGATCGTGGGCATGACGTTGCCGCCGCACACCGGCACGAACGCTCCGGTGATGAAACTGGCGAGATCGCTGGCCAGAAACGCGACGACGTTGGCGACTTCCTGATCGGAGCCGCGCCGGCGCAGCGGCACGTTGGCGGCGTAGGCGGGATTTTCCTCGGTGCCGGCCGCGCGATCCTGATCCGAAATCGTCCAACCCGGCGCGACTTGGTTCACCGTGATCTGGTGGGCGCCGACTTCCTTCGCGAGCACCCGCAACACGGCATCCATGCCGCGTTTTCCCGCGGTGTAGGCGGATTGGGTCGGCGCGACCTGCATGGCGCATTCGGTGTTGATGCCGATAAACCGCCCCCAGCTGCGATCGCGCATCGCCGGCACGAAGGCCTTGGCGAGATTTACAGTGTGCAGCACACAGGAGCGAAATTGTGACTCATAGTCGGCGATGTCTTCGTCGAGCACACTCGACCACGGCCAGATGTTTTCCACCGCGCAGGCGACCACGATGTCGGGCGCGCCGAGTGCGGCGGTAACGCTGTCGCGCATCGCGCACACGCTGGCGAGATCCGTGACATCGGCCGCCACCGCGCAGGCGCGCCGGCCGAGCGATTCGATTTCGCCGCGCAACGCTTCCGCACGGGCAAGGTTGCCGCGACAATGCAGTGCGACGTCGGCGCCGGCGTCAGCGAGCGTGCGCGCCATGACGCGGCCCAATTGACCGGTCGCGCCGGTGACAAGTGCAACACGACCCGCGAGGTCGACTGAAAGAGGCATGCGGACAGCGAGATGAAGCCGCCCGCACGGGTCAAGACACGGGGCCGGGGATCATTCGTCTCGCAGCGCCACCATAGGGTCGACGCGCGCGGCGCGGCGGGCGGGAATCAGGCAGGCCACGATGCCGACGAGGCAGAGCACCGCCGTCGCCGCCAACAACGACGGCGTGTCGAGTGGCGAGATTTCGAAAACCAATGATTCGAGCAGACGACCGACGGCGAGAAATCCGACGATGCCGAGCGCCAGCCCGACCGCGATCAGTCGTCCGCCTTGGCGCAGAACCAGACCGAGCACATCGCGGGTGGCGGCGCCGAGCGCCATGCGAATGCCGATTTCCTGCGTGCGTTGTCCGACGCTGAACGCGAGCACGCCGTAAACGCCGAGCGCGGCGAGCAGGAGCGCCATGCCGCTGAACAAACCGAGCAACAGCATGGGCGTGCGACGATTTTGCAATGAAGCGCCGACGCGGCCGGACAACGTTTCCACATCGTAGAGCGGCAAATTGGGATCGAGGCGCAGAATCGCGGCGCGCATGTCGGCGGTGAGACGGTCCTACACTGTCCCGCTTGATCGGACCGCGGGATCTTAGATAGTCCCAGGGCGAGGGCCGGGGAGTTGCAGGGAGTCGCGGTGGCACGCGGAGGTGGGAGACCGGTACATGTTCTACGGGAGTGG
>CBINJL010000383.1:0-3944 GCA_966250925.1 uncultured Opitutus sp.
CGCACGCGAGTGCTGGCGCAGGTGGTCCTCGACGCGGTGACGCCAATCGGTCAGGGCGCGATCGCCGCGGCGGGCGAGTTCGGCCAGAGAAAGGGGTTGGGCGTCGGGCGACGCGGCCAGCAGGGCGCGTTGGGCGGGAATGGTGGTGCCGGAGATCAGCAACTGCGGCCCGTGGCGGGCGGCGTCGGTCAGATCGGGCGGCGAAGGCGCCGCTGGTGCGGTGGCGAGCAATTGACTGAAGAACGCCGCGCCGCCGGCCGGCAAAACGTCCGGCGTGACCTGCTGTGCCCAGGCGCGCAGATCGGTCTGGTCGGTGGTGTCGCCCACCACGAGACCGGCTGGCGGCAAGGGGGCGGAGGCCGAAAGACTGAACGGCGTGCGCGGACCGCGGCCCGGCCACTCGCCGAGAATGGACACGACCTCGTCGGCGGCGATGGGGTTGTGTGGATCACGGCCAAACGGCGTGCGGTGGAGAGGCGTCGAGCCGATGCGATACCGACCGGCGATGATGCGGCGATCGAGGGCGGGGTTGGCCGGCACGAGCAACGTGACCGGGCGTTGCAGATGCTGGGCCAGGGCGGCGAGTTCAGCGGCGACGGGGCCGCGCAACACGGAGTCCGTCTTTTTGAAAACGCGGCTGCCGGGCGCCAGAGTTGTCGCGAAATAGTGGATACGTGCCGCGGCTTGGTCGGGCGGCAGGTGGCGCGTCTCGGTGTCGACCACGACCAGCTGGTCGGCGGACGAAGGCGGCGATTCGGGATCGAGCGACAACCGGGTGCGCAGGCCGGCCTGATGGGCGATGCCGGCGATTTCGCAGGCGCCGGTGAGGTCGTCGGCCAGGACTACATTGGGCGGCATGAGGGAGAGCGGGAAAAGGTTTTTGGGGTTTACAGGAGAGAACGGAGGAAAGCGGAGCGGTCAGCCTGGTGGATTTTTTGTTACAGAAGGGAACGAAGAGAACGAAGTTGGGTGATGTGAAACCGGCGGAGTGGCTCTGTTTCTCTCTGTTTACTCCTGTGAAAAATGAGCTCGGTGGAGTGGCTTGGTTAACTTCGTTTCCTTCTGTGAAAAAATCCCGTCAGGTTCAGGCGTCGACCGGCGCGAGCACGTTTTCCGTCACGAGGTCGGCTTGCAATGCCGCCTGCTGTTCGGCGTTGAGCGGGCGGAGGGGCGGGAGCATGTGCGGTGTGCACAGGCCCTGGCAGGAGAGGGCGAATTTCAGGCCGGCGAGATGGTGGCCGAGGGTGGTGCCGCGTTGGAGGATCTGGTTGATTTTGTCGAAGCGTTCCTGGCTGGCGGCGGCCGCGTTCCAATCGCCGGCCTCGATCTGGTGCCACCACGTCGCCCATTCCGCGGGCATGAGATTGCCACCGCTGGGGATGACACCATCGAAACCACCGCGCAGGGCGGCGGTGCCCTTGGCGGCGATGCCCATGAGGAGGGCAAAATTGTCGCGACCGCGGAAGCGTTGCACGGCTTCCTCCCAGCGACCGGCGGTGCCTTCGGAATCCTTGAAGCCGATGATGTGAGGCAAGTCGGCGAGGGCTTCGACGACGTCGAGCGGGACCGAATGATGGGTCGCGACCGGGATATTGTAGAGCATCAGCGGCCCGGCCACGCCGTCGTGAATCTGTTGAAAATAGTCGCGCATGTCGGCGGGCGTGAGCGCGTAGTAGCCTGGGACGAGGGCCACGACGGCATCGACTCCGAGCGCGAGATAACGGCGGCCGGCTTCGATGCTTTGGGCGACGTTGTGATCGCCGATGCCGGCATAGACCGGCACGCGTCCGGCGGCGGTGTGGACAACGGTTTCGACGAGCGGGACGCGTTGCGTGGCGGCGACGGACGCGGCTTCGCCGGTGGTGCCGAGAACGAAGATGCCGTGGCCGTGGGCGGCGAGACGATCGGCGATGCGGGCGGCGGCGGCAAGGTCGACGTCACCGCCGGGGGTGGCGGGCGTGACAAGCGGAACGATGACGCCGCGGGGGCGGAATTGGGACATGGTGAGGAGACGTTGAGATGAAGTTCGAAGCGGCGGATCAATCCGTGCGGAAGGCCGCCTCGTAGATGGCAATGGCGTCGTCGCGGGTGACGGGCCGGGGATTGTGGCGCAGCAGGCGTGTGACGGTGAGCGCCTGGTCGGCGAGCGCGGGAATGCTGGCGCGCGTCACGCCGTGATGGTGCAGGCCGGGAGTCAGGCCGGTGTCGGCGATGAGACGCGACAACAGGCCGGGCAACTCGGCGGCGACCGCGGCATCTTCGCCGGTGCGTTGGGGATCGGCGCCGAGTGCGCGGGCGAGGGCGGCGAAGCGTTGCGGCAGGGCCGGGACGTTGAACGCGGTCACGGCGGGCAGCATCAACGCGATCGAGAGTCCGTGCGGCAGATGCAGGGAGCCGCTCAACGGATAGGCCAGCGCATGCACGCCGTTGGTGTTGACCGGGCCGAGCGAAAGGCCGCCGTAGAGGCTGGCGGTGGCGAGCGCGTGGCGGGCGGAGAGATCGGAGCCGCGACGCACCGCGGGCAACAGGTGTTCGCCCACCAACGCGACGCCGGCCAGCGCCCAGAGATCGACCGTCGGATGGGCGGCGAGGCTGGCGTAGGCCTCCAGGCAATGCGCGAGCGCGTCGATGCCGGTGCTGGCGGTGAGCGCCGGCGGCAGGCTCGTCATGAGCGTGGCGTCGATGAGGGCGGCGTCGGGCACGAGCGCCGGCGAGATGACGGCCTTCTTGCTCTGCGTCGGTTCATCAAAAAGCAGGGCGTTCGGCGAGACCTCGCTGCCGGTGCCGGCGGTGGTGGGCACGCAGATCAAACCGGTGCGACGCGTAGTGAGAATGTCGATACCGTAGAACGAGGTGACCGGTTCCGGGCGATCGTGCAGCGCGGTCACCAGTTTGGCCACGTCGAGCACGGAGCCGCCGCCGATGCCGATGACGAGGTCGGGCGCGAAGGCGGCGGCGCGGGCGCGCAACGTTTCGCAGTGCGTGGTGGTGGGCTCGGGGGGCAGGTCGGTGACGAGTTCGACCGCGGCGCCGGTTTGTCGCCACGCGGCGAGCAAGGGCGCGGCGAGGGCGGCCACGGAAGGCGAGCTTAACGCCCAGATGCGGCGGTGTCCGCGGTTGGCCCAGGCGCGCAGCGTCGGGGCGGCGGTGCCGGGACCGAGCGCGATTTGCGGCGGTTGGCGCAGGAGGAGCGAAGGCGGCGCGGCGTCGGGCATGTGAAGTTCAGATCGGGTCGGCCGCGGTGGCGGAGCGACGATAGATGAGGCGATCAATGTCGGCCGGCAGATGGCCGCCGAAGATCCGGCTCACGGCGTAGCCGACGCCGAAGACGACAGCGTGACCGAGAATGCCGATGAGGATGGGGTTGAGTGGGAAATTAAAACCGACATCGACGAGCGGCTGGTCGCCGGCGGTGAGCGTGCCCCACGCGGTGAAGAGCGCGCAGGCGGCCAGCCCGGCGTAGCAGCCGCGGCGGGTGGCGGTGCGGGTGAAGAAGCCGAGGAAGAACAGGCCGAGCATGCCGCCCGACAGGATCGCGGCGACGGTGACGGCGCGTTCCATGATGGTGGCGGCCTCGCCGCGCGGCGCCATCAGCAGCGCGACCGCGAGTGCCAGCACGCCGCCGACGAGGACGGCGCCGCGACCGAGGGCGACGCGGGCGCGGTCGCTCAGGTGCGGGCGGAAGTGTCCCGCCACGTCGGCGGTGAAGGCGGTGGCGATGCTGTTGAGATCGGGACTGATCGACGACATCGAGGCGGCGAGGATGGCGGCGAGCATGAGGCCGACGACGCCGGCCGGCAGTTGATGCATGATGAAGTGCGGCACGACTTCATCGGCGACGGCGGGAGGCGGGGCGCCGCTGAGTTGATAGTAACCGTAGAGGCTGGCGCCGATGACCATGAACGTGCCCCACACCGGCACGCAGATGAGGCCGTTCCAGAGCG
>CBINJL010000384.1:0-3926 GCA_966250925.1 uncultured Opitutus sp.
CCGCGCAGACGGCCCTCCGTCTGCTTGGTTAATCCGGAAGCCAGATAGTAATGACGAATTGATTCGGTTTCTTCCTACAGCAACCCCCGCCCGGTCTGGACGCCGGGTGGGGGAACGCTGGGGTGAGCCGGCTCCCTCTGCAGGGAAACGACTCAAAACTCGAACCAGAGCTCTTCGGAAACGCCTCCAACGTTCATCGAAACTCAAAACGCCCGCCCTTGACCGGGGCGGGCGTTTTGGCGTTTGGCGTGCGCGAAGCCCGCGCCGGACGTGCTGCCACTCCGCCGCAATCCACGCTTTCGCCTGCGGCTCAAGCGCGGCTACCCGCCGACCGCGCCCGCCCCGTAGCCGCGTTGGAGCGAAGCGACAACGTGGCCCCACCTGCCACTCCGCCAACCCGCCGGGCTCCCGCTCCCGTTGCGCCGCCACTCCACCGCAATCCACGCTTTCGCCTGCGGCTCAAGCGCGGCTACCCGCTCCCCCGCACGCACACCCCGTCCACCTCGTAGCCGCGTTGGAGCGAAGCGACAACGTGGCCCCACCTGCCACTCCGCGCCGACCGGTAGTTTTTGCCGCTGACTGCGGGTCGTCCTGACGGAATTGAACTGAGCCTGAGAAATTAATTTTTTTAAGTCATTTAATTAAAACATAATAAGATAGTTTATTACCGGCGGGAACGCCATCTGCAATGAAGCTCGCGACTCATCATGCGTGTTCTCTTTCTCACCGGATCTCCCGCCCATTACATGGCGCCACCCCGCTTGGGCGAAGAACAGATCCATGCCGGTCCCGATTGGCCCGATGAACGCGGAGCTGACGGCCGCTGGCGTTCGCTGCGCACCCCGGCCGGAGAGTATACGCTCGGTTCCGTGCTGGCCCGGCTGCCGCGGGACCAGCAGCCCGATGCAGTGGTGTGTCTGGTTGATGCGAGTTGGCGGAGCCTGCCGCGTAAACTCGGCGTGTTTCGCGGCCCCAAGGCGCTGCTCGTCGCGGACACGCACCACCTCAATTCTCCGCTCATCGGCATGCTCCGCTACGCTACGTCGGAGCCGTTTGACCGCATCGTCTTTCTCTACGACCGGCATCATCTTCCGTTCTTCGCTTCCGCCGGCGTGCGCAACCTGCACTGGTTTCCGGGCCTCACGTTTCCCCATGGCGATGCAGCGGTGCGCGCCGCGCGCAAACCGCAGCGGGATGCCCACATCGCGTTTGTCGGGCAGACGGGCAATCATCATCCGCGGCGCGGGCGTCTGCTCGCGGCGCTGACCGCGGCATCGGTGCCGGTGGAAATCCGGCAAGTCGATCAACGGGCGGCGCTGCCGTTTTACGGCGGTTCGCTCGCCGGGTTTAACGCCAGTCTCAACGGCGATCTTAATCTGCGGATCTTTGAAACCCTCAGCACGGGAGCGGCGTTGCTGACGGACCGTCTGGCGCCGGAATCCGGACTGCTCGATCTGCTCGCGGAGGGGCGCGAGTTGGTCACTTATGGCAGCGAAGAGGAGCTCGTCGAACGGGCCCTGCACCTGCTCGCACACCCGAGCGAGTCCGCTGCGATCGGCGCCGCCGGCGCAGCCTGGTTCGACCGTCATTTCAACGAAGCGCGTCGTCGGTCGGCGTTTCGCGACCTGCTGCTGCACGGCCGGACCCCGGCGGAATTTACAGTTCCGTCTCGTCTCCTCTGTGGAGGAAAGCGGTCGCAGCTGATATCATCTTTGGCATTTTACGAACGTCTGCAGGAATTGCATCGGGTCAGGGACTCAGTCCGTGTCGGGATTGGCCCCCATGTTGGGGACGATGTTGTCTACCTCTGCGAAACCCTTCCTCGCATTAAGGTGGATCGGAGAAGTCTGAATAATATCGAGGTCGATGTCGCTGTAGTTGGTCATCCTGAAACCGGGCGGATCCCGAAGTGTTTGCCTGCGCTATTATGGTGCAACGATCCGGATCAAAATGACGGCGATCCGGGGGGCGAGGAGTATACCGCTGCAGGGTATACAGCCGTCGATGGCGCTCAGGGGCTCTTTACTCACACCCACACCCACGCGACCGCCACCGCGGCTGCTGACATCAAGCCACATCCCCCAAAAATGACATCCATGAACCCCGGATCGCCCCAACGTCAGTTGAGTTCCTTAGAGCGCGAGGATCCGATTTTGTTCGAAGCACGGACCGCATTGGACGGAGGCCGAGCGAAAGAAGCGGCGGTCCGTGCGTATGCGGTAATCAAACAGAATCCCAACCACTACGGAGCTTGGCTATTATTAGCCGCAGCCCTTGCGCAGCATGGCTCCCATCTGGATGCGTTTGGCATATTCCGCCGGGTCGAAACGACCAATCCGCGGCAATTCCAGAACCGGATCGATTGTGCGCAATCCTTGCGTGCGCTGGGGCGTTCCGTCGAGGCGCTGGACGAAGTGGTGCGAGCATCTGTCCTTTCTCCGGAAGAGCCCGGTTTGGCTCCGCTAATGGCTGAGTTGGCGGTTGAATCGCAGCTGCCCGGGTTGGCCAGGGGCTCACTTGAAACGTGGCAAACTTCCGGAGCAGATCCGAAAATTGTGGAAGCAATCCGTCAAAAATTGCCCATAGGGTCCCATCGGGATGATACTCCGGGAAAAGACGTGATGGAGCGCGACCTCCTGATCACCCACAACGAGGTGAATCGCAAGCACGGCACAGGCGTTTTAATTGAGCGATATTTCCCCGATAGCGAAGGCTTTGTGGTTTTGCGAAGCCAGACTCATTATGAAGGGGAAACCCATCTGCGCGCCACCCATCTATTGCTGCGTGCGGAAGGGCTGGAGGTGGCAGAGGAGGAAGAGCTACTGAGGCGCATGTTTCAAGGCATCACTATAAGGCGCATTCTTTGCGTTCCCTACTACGATGCCGATGTGCGACGAGCGGAATTCCTCAGCCAGTTTACGGGAGCACCGCTTTGCTCCTTCATCATGGATGACCAGATGCTGTGGGGTAAGGGCATTTGTCGGGAGTCGGCTCGCAAGATGTTCGCAGCTTCCCGGCTACGACTCGCGATTTCGCCGGAGATGCAAGCTGCCTATGAACGCGAGTTCGGACTACCGTTCACCGTCATGCCCCCGCTGTTGACAAGTGCCTCGATCCGACTGGAAAACCGATGGAAGTCAGCCGCGGACACGATAATCCGCGCGGCGCTGGTAGGTAATATTTGGTCTGCCCAGCAATTCTCCCAACTTCGAACGTTCGTAAAGAATGCAGGGATTCGACTCGATTGGTTTGGGCATTCAAAGGCGGAATGGCTTCCGAAGGATGCGGCCGAGTATGAAGCGGATGGTATTTATTCCGTGGGTTTCCTGCCGGAGGCAGATCTGGCGAATCGTCTGATTGATTATCCCTTTGTTGTGATTCCCAGCGGGCAACTTGATGGATCGGAAGACAATGAATGGCTGACCCGATTGAGCCTGCCATCACGTATGGTTTTTATCATGGGCCAGGCGAAGACGCCGATGTTGGTAATCGGCCACGCCGGCACTGCTGCGAGCCAATTCGTAAGTCGCTTCGGGTTTGGCGTGGTTGTCCCTTATGATTTTCCCGATGTGAAGAAGGCGATTCAGCCCCTCCTGGAGCCTGTATCAAGGAAGCGCATTATTGCGAATATAACGCATTACGCGGATGATTTTGTGCTACCGAACGCCGGGGAATGGATATGGAAATCTCTCGCCGCCGGAAGGGCATTGCCCGCTTCGTTTCTACGACTGTATTCCGGACCGACTGTTGCATTGGAAAAATGCCTGTCAAAACCATCGGACCGTGGCGGCCTTGTTGCGGAATATCGGCAAAGGCTGCTTGAGGCCCTGCATGCGGCCGATTCTGCCGCTGCCGTGGCAGTAATGCGTGAGGTATTGCAGGACTCGCGCATTATCGACAATGACGTTCGGCTGCACTTGGTGGCA
>CBINJL010000385.1:0-3921 GCA_966250925.1 uncultured Opitutus sp.
ACCCATAATTGGCATGAATCCAATGTTTCGAGGCAAGATAGCCGACGACGAGGAAATCGGTTGATTTGCTGCACGTCCCTTTGCAATCACCGCCTCGCTTTTGTATTTCAGCATGCACAGCTGACCGCTTCCCAAAAGCAAACTCGCCTGTCACTACAAAGCGCTTGGCCGGGAAGGATATGACCGGAGTGGGAATATCGAAGGGTAGTGCGCACGGTCCTGATTTTGCATTGTGGGGCGCTCTAGGTTCGGTTGGTAACGCACCTTGATCTATACCGGCAAGATCAGCCATCAATAGCTGGAGAGAACCCCGTTCCTTTTCGTCGATCCGCCCATCAGCAAATACTTGGTTCACCCGATCAATGGCTACGTTGAGCGGGAATCTCGCTTCGCCCAACAATTCTACATAGCTTTCGAGCCACCGCTTGAATCCGACTGCCTCAGCATCGGACACGACGCCATCGATAAGAATCCCGCGACAAACACCGATCAATTGATCGACCATTTTGCCATGGCCTTGGATGAGGTTAATCGGAAATGGGGTAATGGGTTGGCCGTGAGGATCGAGGTTGGTCATGAAAGGATATCACTAAGCGGCCCGCTAATGACAGGAGATCCCGTCCCACCGCTGCTGGTAGCATAGTCGAAATCCGAACGCCCAGTTCGGTTTTCAACATGTTTCCTAAAATCAATCATGGCACGATGCAGGGAGAGCATTTGCCCTGCTCGACTGACATAAATGCGGCGAAGGAGGGGAAATGATGCCCCCTCGCGTCCAAACGCCAATACCCGAGGAAGTTTTGCTCGGGTCCACTGTCCACCACAACTTGGCCTAACTAGCAGCACGTCAACCGGCCGCGAGATGATCGCAAGTTTTGCAACTCGCTTCTTTCCGTTCATTTTTAATCGCCTGCTTTGTGCTTTGGAGCGACCTGACTGACATCCACTCCTCCCATGTGAGAAATCGTGACATCATCCGTGATGTCGCGCACCGCGCCATCATCTAAAAATAGTAGGTAGTGCGGCTTCGATCCGACATATGCGCCAAAGCTGTTCTTGGCATTTATTTCGACGATTTGAACCCAACCGAAGTGGGTTTTACCTCCAGCAATAAGTCCGTCCTTAACCCACCCTTTGACAAGCGGCCCAAATTGGAAGCGCGCAGAATAGGGGTCTTTAAGTATCCGCTCGAAATACGCCTGTGCCTGCACCTGTGGTTCGCCAGGCGGCGCAGGGAAATCAACGGAAGCTAGTTTTTCGTCTGTGACGCAGCCGATCGTCAGCAATGCAAATAGTAGGGGTAGGATCTGACGTAGATTCATGCGTGTTTCGATTGGTTCAATTTAGATCCAGCAGGGGGGGCGGTAGTGTCGACAGGGCGGTATGGTGAGCGGGTCTCTGCGGCAATACGGTTGGCCTCGGTGACATTCTTCGCTCGCAGATTTTCAAGCCGCTCGTGTAGCAGTGCCCGAAGTTCAGCGACCTGATCCACATCGCCCAGGTATATTTTCAATTCAGCTGCCATTCGTGGGGAAAGCAGCACGGATGCGAGGTCCACTACGACGGATTCAGAAAATGGATTAGGTGCCTCTACCGCCCCGCCGAGGCCCTGCTCCACGAGCAATCGAGCAAAGGTGGCAACCTTCAAATTGCGTGCCTTAGCGCCGCTGTTCAACGCGTCGATGTGGGGCCAATTGTCTGGGTAGTATACGCCAAAGGAAGGCATGCTGAAGAAAGGTGAAGAAACTTCTTGCGGCGAAAACATTCTTAGTCTTCAGATTCTTCACACTCTTCACCATGCCTTCTCACGGAGTCTATTTCAGCGATGACGAATACCTGCACGTAGAGCGGGCGGCCCTCATTTCCCCAGAGAAAAAACCCAGCCCCTACATTGCCGAGGCGGTGCGCCAGCGGATGGCGCGCGACGGATTCACCCCTGAGAACCCCCTCGCCGAAGTAATGGCGCTGGTGCAGGAGCTGGGGCCGGAGGAATCACTTGATGCGCTGGCGGAGCGGGCGCGCATCAAGGCGCGGCAGGAGGTCACGGCATGAGGCCGGTCGCTCCCTTTTTTTGCCCGGACCACTGGGGGATTCTCCCACAGGTCGCATCGGGCGTTTCACGTAAGGCTGTAAAATGAGTGCTCCTGAAACCATTCCCCTACCCTCGACGCCTCGTCTCGAACCCTTAACGGTCGACTGCGACGGGGTGCGCCAACTGCTGGGGGCCGATATCTCGGACACCACGATTTGGCGGTTGGAGAAACAGGAGCTCATCCGCCGGGTGCCGAAGCTGGGAGCCCGGCGCTACTCGATCGCCAGCATCCGCTCCTATGTGGATGGCACGGGCAATGGGAGGACTGCGTGATGGTGTGGTCGCTCAATCCCGCGGTGCTGCTGCCGGTGAACGAGCAGTGGATTCTCGCGCTGCTCAACGCGCTGCTGCGGCCGATGTATGACCGCCATGAGGCAGCGCCGCGAGGATCGCGAGAGCGGGCCCGCTACAACCGTATTTTCCTGCGGATGCTCGATGCCTGTGATTGCTTCCCGTATGCCGCGATCATCGATGCGGGCGGGTTCTGGTTTCTGCATCGCAATGATGATTACATCTGGGGGGACGAATCGTGAGCGCAGCAGTGTCCCCCTCAACTGACCCTGTGCTTTTGCCGGTGCCGCTGGCGCTCCTCCAGCGGGTGCATGACCGCATCGCATTTTACGCGCCGGACTTGGGCGTGGAGCTGAGCGACCTGCTCGACCAGGCCACCGCGCCGCAGATCCACCGCATCTGCTCCCCGTGCGGGCGCTACCTTGGCACCAAACCGGCCTGCGCCCGCACGGCCAACCGGGTGACGCATACATTTTGCCCGGAATGCGCCGGCCAGGTGTGGCCGGTGGAGGAACCGGAGGCTGCGGGCGCAGCGGGCTGAGAGGGCCGCAAATCGAATTTTTCAGCACAACGATGACGACAAGAGAGGAAATCAACCACACAGCCGAGGCGAGTCGGTATCTCGACTATGCCGCCCCGCGGTTTCGCGACCAGCGCTGGTTTCGGCCGCTGGCGCACCTGAATGTCCTGCGCGATATCTTGCGGGACGCCTGCCGCCAGCAGCGACAGGCGGGCGTGGTGACCGGTGCAGCCCGGCAGGATGCCCGCTTCATGGAGGAAACACTCCGGCAGGTGATGGCCGATGGGCAGGTGACGGCCGACGAATTGCCGCTGCTGCGGGCGCTGCTGCCGCGATCCCGCCGGGTATCGCGCCGCCTGGGGCGCCTGCGTCGGCTCTTTCTCTTCCCCCGCAAATCGAACGCTTAACCCCACCCATACGATGCCGCGACCGACTGAATGGATACCCGTAAAAAACAGCGCCGCCGTAACCCGCTCTTGGTGGGCGTGGTGGCGCGACATCGGCTATGCGGCGTGCTCGGTCGTGCTGGTCTGCATCGTGTGGGTGGGTCTCGTCTTTCTGTGGCTCACCAGCCCGCGGGCGGCAAAACGTGGCAAAGGCGGTGCGCGATGAGTGGTCCTGCCCCGGTGACCGACCTGCCTGCCGATGTGGCCCGCTGCAATGGCGTGGGCGATGAGGAAGAGGGCTGGAGGGAGGGGTGCGAGTCGTGCCTGCGGCGCACCGCGCCCCGCCTCGGCCGCTACGTGATGATGACGCCCCCGACCATCGTCGTTTTCGAGTGTGAACACCTGATCCAACCGACCCTGTGATGCCAACGAAACCCAAGTCGAATTTTTCCGGATGGTGCCCTTACAAGGTGCAGGACCGCCGATTTGCCCGCTACGAAGCCCAAAAGCACGCACCGGCGCTCTGGGACGCCCTGTTCGAATGGCGCCAGCGCAAGAACTTCCAGAACCTGCGCCGGGAGGCGATGACGCTGGCTGAGGTGCGCTGGTCGCTGGAGCATAATATGTATTGG
>CBINJL010000386.1:0-3919 GCA_966250925.1 uncultured Opitutus sp.
CTTCGCCAATTACAACTTCTGCTGGATTCACAGCTCGATCCGCTGCACCCCCGCCCGCACTGCCGCGCTCAGCTCCGCCGGTTCCACCACGCTCTCCACCAACCGCCGCGCGAGTTCCAAGCGTTCCTCCGGCGGCAGTTCCAAGGCGGCCCGTGAGACGTCGGTCGATTGCATGCCGCCACTCTAGGCCGCCCGTATCTGCTCGCAAGCCCGCGAATCACACCCCTCGTCATTTCACGACCGACTGCGGGATCGTCAGCGTGTCCCGGTCATACCGGCCACCGTCACCCCGCGCGACCTGCGTTATCGTTTTGACTGCGTTCGAAAGCTGGTGGACGCCGAAGGCGAAGTAACCTTTCCGCGCCAACACCTCGCCGCCCTGCCCCTCGTCGTGCCCTACTCCTACCGCTGTAGGACATCGGAGTCCACCTTCGCGCGCTTTGCGTTACACTCTCAGGCTGACGGCATTTCGTGTCCCCGCGCTTCCCGCGATTGCAAACCCTCCCCCGTCTCCGTCTAGTTCCGAACGTGGCAAACGCATCCACAATTTCCGCTGCCGACGGGCACCAGGCCGCCATCTACCGACGCATGGCCCCTGAACAGCGGCTCGCCCAGGCGGTGCGCATGCACCAGACCATGCGACGCCTGATGGATGCGGGGCTGCAGCTTCAACAACCCGACTGAAGCGCCGCACAACGCCGCCGCGAAATCGCCCGCCGTGTCCTTCTCGCCCGCACGGAATGACCAACGAAGTCTCCTTTTTTGCATCCCGGTTCAACCAGCTCGGTTTCGCGCCCTTCGTGTCACCTTCGCGCCCTTTGCGTTAAAAACTCCAGGCTGACGGCTCTGTTGCCCTCAGTTTCCTCCTGTAAAAACAAACCCGATGCGTCCCCTACTTCGCCCAGTCCGGCGTCGCATCTTCAAAGCTCACGCGCTCACCGGTTGTCGGATGCGTGAACGCAAGCCGCACGCAATGCAGGCACATCGGCGGGGCATCGACCGGTAAGGTCTGGGTCGCGCCCGTTTCCACCACCACATCCCGACCATACACCGGGTCGCCGATGATGGGATGACCGAGGCGCTGCAGGTGGAGACGGATCTGGTTGGTGCGGCCGGTGAGCGGCCGGGCCTCGACCAGCGTCGTGTCATCACTTTCCCGATACGCGATGACCTCGAAGTCCGTGCGTGCTTCACGGCCGCCGGCGCTGACAGTGCGGTTGCCGGCGGGACCGATTTCGTCGCCGATCGGTTCGTTGCAGGTGAAGGTTTCCCCGGCGGGTCGGCCGTGCACCCGGGCAAGGTAGACCTTCTCCACTTCGCCGCGCGCGAACTGCGGTTGCAGGCGCCCGGCGTGCTGACGCGTGCGGGCGCACACCACAAGTCCACTGGTGTTGGCATCGAGCCGGTGTGCCGGGCGCAGCCGATACGGCGCCCAAACTTGTGCGAGCAGGTATTCCAGGGTGTTGCGATTGAAGCGTCCCGCCGGGTGCATGGGCAGCGGCGCGGGTTTGCTCAACACCACGATGGCCTCGTCTTCGTGCAGCAGGCGGATGGCGGCATTCACCGGCGGCTCGATGGTCGCGGGCTGCAACTGCGCAAAAAACTCTCCGGCCCGCACGGTGCGATCGAGCGCCGCCACTTTGCCCCGCGCGTCCACCAGGCGTCGCTCCGCGACGATGCTTTCCCAGTGCTGCAGCGGCAGGTGCGGAAACGCCGCCGCAAGCGCATCGCCCAGGGTCGCACGGTCGAAGTCACCCGGCACGTTGAACGGACGTTGGTTGTCATACGGCACGCAACCGGGCAACGGATCGGCCACCGCGGCCAGCGCGGCCTGACGCTGCGCCAGACGCTCGGCCAATCGGGACGCCGGCGGCACGTAACAATGCGGACAACTGTGCGGCGGCTGAAAATGCGGATGCGCCTGCTCCGCCGCCGAGAGCGGAGTCTGGCAGTTGAAGCACTGCGTCGAATCCGTTTCCGCCAGCGCCGGGTCCACGCCGACGCGTTGATCGAAGACAAAACACTCGCCGTCGTAGTGGTCGGCGCCGACTTCCTCGAAATATTTCAGGATGCCGCCGTCGAGTTGGTAGATTTCGCGAAAGCCCTCTCGCTCCATGAAGGGCCCGGCCTTCTCGCAGCGGATGCCACCGGTGCAGAACATCACCACCGGCTGCGCCTTCAACTCCGCGGGCAACTTCGCCACCGCCGCGGGAAAATCGCGAAAGTGATCGATGCCCGCCGGGACCGCGCCCCTGAAGGTGCCGAGCTTCACCTCGTAGTCATTACGCGTGTCGAGCAGCGTCACCGGCCGGCCTTCGTCGAGCCAGCGCCTGAGCTCCGCTGCCTTCAGCTTCGGCGAGGTGCGGGCGGCGGGATCGATTCCCTCCACCCCAAACGCGATGATCTCCTGCTTGATGCGGACGAGCATGCGATTGAAGGGCTGGTGCTCGCTCTCGCTGTATTTGGGCGCGAGGTCCGCGAGCCCCGGCACCGCGCGAATCTCGTCGACCAGCGCGTCGACGTCGGCCCGCGGCCCGGCGATGAACAGGTTGATGCCTTCCGGCGCCAATAGGATCGTGCCTTTCAGTCCCCGCGCTTTGGCAAACCCGAGCAGGCGCTCTCGCAGCTCCTTCAGGCCCTCGAGCCGGGCAAACTTGTAACAGGAGATGTTGGCGAACATGGCGCGGTGATTTTATCGGAGCGAACAGAGGTCAACAGAGCCATTCCAAGGCTGGTTTTACAGAAGGAAACGAAGCACGCGCCGGAAGAGAAATCATTGGATTGAAACGAACTCGAAACGCAAAGATCGCCAAGACTGAGAATCCATTCCTTCGCGGCCTTTGCGACCTTGGCGCGCTTTGCGTTAAAATCATCGTCGGCGTGACTCTGTTTCCCTCCGTTGCCTCCTGTAATAAAAACTGCGGCGGAGTAGCCGCGTTCCCCTTCGTTTCCTTCTGTAAATACTAACTCGCTTCGCTGGCGGTCTTGATCGCCTCCAATTCTTCCCAGCGCGCGAACACGTTCAGGGTCTCGGTTTCGATTGCCTCCAGGCGCGCCTTGATCGCGGGGACTTCCGCCGCGCGTTCGGCGTAAAACGCCGGATCGGCCAGCTTCGCGGTCAGCTCGGCTTGTTCGGTTTCGAGCGCTTCGATCTTTGCCGGCAACGCCTCCAGCTCGGTCTTTTCCTTGCTGCTGAGTTTGCGCGGCTTGGCCGGTTTCGCCTTCACCGGCTTTTCCTTTTCCTTCACCACGGGCGCGGCGAGCGGCGGCGCGTTGCGAGCTTTTTCCGCCGCGTAGTCGCTGTAGCCGCCGACGTATTCGCGCCAGCGGCCGTCGCCTTCCGCGACGAGCGTCGAGGTCACGACGTTGTCCAGAAAATCGCGGTCGTGACTCACCACCAGCAGTGTGCCGCTGAACTCGACCAGCAGCGCCTCCAGCAACTCCAGCGTCTCGGCGTCGAGATCGTTGGTCGGTTCGTCGAGCACGAGCACGTTGGCCGGTTTGGTGAAGAGCCGCGCCAGCAGGAGGCGGTTGCGTTCGCCGCCGCTGAGCACGCGCGCGGGCGTGCGGGCACGGTCGGGTTCGAACAGGAAGTCTTCCAGATAACTGATGACGTGCTTGCGTTTGCCGTCGACCGTCACGTGGTCGTTCCCCTCCGCGACGTTCTCGGCCACGGTCTTGTTGCCGTCGATCTGGGCGCGAAGCTGGTCGAGATAAACGACCTCCAGCCGCGTGCCGAACTTCAGTTCGCCGGCCGTGGGCTTGAGCTCGCCGAGCAACAGTTTCACCAGCGTGGTCTTACCCGCGCCGTTGGGGCCGAGCAGCCCGATCTTGTCGCCGCGGTTGACCATGAGGTCGAGTCCGTGCACCAGCGGGCTGTCACCGGATTTTGAATACGAAAAATCCACCCCGATGGCCT
>CBINJL010000387.1:0-3914 GCA_966250925.1 uncultured Opitutus sp.
CGGGATGCCGAGCTGGCGCAGCACGCGACGCTCGCCGTAGAGCTGAGTGATCTCATGCGGGGCGAGATAGAACTCGGGGTCCTCGTCGTCGGACATGACGCCATGGCCGGCGTAGTAGAACACAAACACGTCGCGCGGACCGGCCTCGCGTTTCACCGTTTCAAGGGTGGCGAGAATGTTTTCGCGGGTGGCCTCGTCATCGTAGAGCGCGTAGTGATGGGCGCGGGTGAAGAGCTGACCGAGGCGCTCGCGCAAAACGGTTTCGACGGCGGTCGCATCGGCGCGGGCGTAGTTGAGATTGTAGGCTGGATTTCGATACGCATCGATGCCGACGGTCACGACGTGAAGCGCGATGCCGGCGGTGTCGTCGAGCGGCGGGGCGGCGGCGGAATACACCACGATTTCATCCGGCACGGATTCGGTGCCCTGCTGATTGATGGCCACGGCGCGGAAGCGATTCTTCCCGGGCGTGAGCGTGAACGTGTGACTGGCCGTCTTGGTGAAGGTGTTTTCCGGCGGCGCGTCGTCGTCATCCTCGACGAAGAGACCGCGGGTGGCGCCGGCGACGAGTTTGCCGTTGTGATAAATCCGCAGGTCGGTGATGGGCGAACCCTCACAGGAGGCGTTGAGTTGCAACGTGACCTCCGCGTTGGGGACTTCGCGGGTCTCGAATTCGTCCTCCACGCTGAGGCCGCGGGTATTGGGACCGGCGATGGCGAGCGTGAGTCGGGGCGCGTGACGCAGCTCCGCCAGCGGCACCGGTGGGCGCGGCGCGAGCCCCTTGATCAAGGAGCCGAGCAGGCGCGGGCGATAGTATTCGTCGAAGTAGGACGCGAGCGGCGTGATCTGATCACCCACGGCAAAGTGCAGGTCGTCCTGCACGGATGTTTCCGAACTGAAGAGGCCGGTCTGCGGGTGACGCACGACCCACTTTTGCGGCGACTCGAACAGATAAAGTTCGGCGACGGCCGTGCGTTCCTTGAGGTCGAAAAGACGCAGCACCTCGTCGTTGGCCGCGTTGGCGATGAGGAATCGATCAGAGCCGATGAACTCGAGGGCGGTCGGTCGGTCATTGAGCGGGAGGCGGGCGATCCGTTCGCCGCCAGGGAGCGAAACAACATCGATGGCCGTGGCCGTGGCGGCGGCGAGCAGCGTGCCGGCGGGATTGAAGGTGGCGATCTGGGATTTGCCGTATGATCCCGGATTGGCCAGACGAGACGCGACTTCACCAGTGTCGGCATACAGCACGGAACCGAGTTGATGGTTGTTCGGCTCCGCGGTGTAGAGGCGGGCGGCGTCGGGACTGAAGGCAAACGGGCCGCTCAGTCCGTCGACCTTCCAGCGCAGCGTGCCCGAAGGCAGTTCGCGGCATTCGGTGCGGTAGGAGTGGGTGCTGCCGGAAACAAACGTGTAGGTGAACACCACGGCCGAGCCGTCGGGCGCGAGCGCGAGTCCCGGGCAAGGCCGATCGAAGTTCCAAGTCGATTCGGGCTCAGTGAAAGCGGCAACCGTCTTGCCGGAAGGCAACGCGACCACCTGCACGCCGTTGCTGTGATGAAGCGCGAGAAACCGTCCGTCGCGACTGCGGACGCTGCCCGATGTGCGATAGAAGGGCGTGGCGGTGGTGCCGTTGTCGTCGTTGCGGCGGGCCACGCCGATGGGAGCAGCGATGTATTCCGGCGCGCTGCCGGAAGCGGGTTGCGCGAGAGCAGGGTTGCCGGCGCCGACGACGCGCCACTGATCGGAGTCCGCGTCATAGAAAGCCCCGCTTGATCGAAACTCCCGATCAGCCAGGCGAAGGGGTTCGATCAGCAATCCGGCTTCGTTGAGCCGCACGCGGCGAAGATCATGGCCGCGCTGGGCCACGAATTCGAAATCGTCGGCCCGCGGGAAAAGCTGACGGCTGGCGAATGTTTCAGTCACCCAGGGACCGCGTGAAACGCCGGCGACGGGATCAATGAATTCCAGATGGGTGGATGCGATGGTGGTGTCGGAGCCGGTGGTCTGCGACATCGCGACCAACGGCCGGGTCCATGATTTGGCGCGGAACTGAATGGCGCCATCGGCGATGCGCCGGCCGTATTCAAGTTGTTGTGACGTTTTTCCGGTGGCGAGGTCGTGGAGGAAAAAACGCGGTCCGCTGCGCAGGAGCAACGGGTCGCCTTCACGCGACGGAAGGAACGGGGTGATATGATCGTTGTAAACGAGTTCAAAGGCCGGTTCCACGGCGGCGGTGACCGGGTTGTGGGTTTCGAAAACATGCCGGGGCCCTTCGCGTCGCATCAGCAGCACCTTGCCGTTGGGCAGGAGACCGAGGGGGTGCCGGGAGGACGGGACGGTGGTGATCAATTCGCCGTCGGGAAGATGGATCACCGCGAGTGGCGCGCCGTGGGTGAAGCGCAGGGCAAGCAGGCGGCCGGAAGCGTCGAGAGAGATCGGGTGGTCGGGATGAAGATTGAGAAAGGCGTGGTCGCGGTAGGCGTTGTGGAGATTGAGCTCGATCCGGCGGGAAGGCAGACCGGCAACCGCTTCGGAGAGACCCAGACGCAGCAACCGCGGATTGGCCGGCTCGAAGCGGGCCTGAACGATCGTGTTGCTGGCACGATGGTAGTGCAGCCGCGTGTTGCGGGAGGCGTAGCCCTTTTCGAACTCAACGGAGCCGGGCAACCCGGTGTAGAGGCGCAAGTCACTGCCGGCATGAACCAGCAGATCGTGGCGCGGACCCACAAAAGCGGCGAAGGTGAACGGGTCGTGCTGCGGCTGCAGCGTGGCGGTGAGCGTGACGAGATTGGCGCGGTGTGCGACGTCCCACAGTCGCAGCGTGCCGCGGTCGCCGGTGAGCAGGTAGTCGCGGTCGGCGGATTGATCGAGAAACGCGATTTGTTCGCGATGAAGGCTGGGCGCGAGCAGGCGTGGCTCCGGAACTGCGGGCTCGGCGGGCGTGGCGTCCGACGTGGCGGATGGCGTTTCCGGCGCAGGCTCGGGTTGGGCCAGCAATTGTTCGTATTGGGCCGGGCATGACACGACCACGGCGAACGTGGCTACGACGGCGGGAAACAGGCGGCGAAGAAGCGGAATCATGGCAGCAGAGCGACGGGGAAGTCCTGGCCGTAGCCGTAGCTGGACGGATACTGCGGCGCGCCCTTGTAGCGCTGGGTCACGGCAGGCAGCTCGGCTTCGAGGTAGGCTTTGAGCTCGTTGATGGTGATGCGTTTGTCTCCGGTATCGGCGGCGCCGTCGAGCGCCTGCAGCAACGTATGGGTGAAGGCGCCGTGGCCGAGATCGGCGAACTCGGTGGCGAACTGACTGGCGGACGACGCGGCGATCCAGTGGGTGCCGGTGGCGCGGGCGAGCTGGGCGAGGGCCTTTTCCTGCGATGCGCCGCGTTGGGCAAACGCCTGCAGGGCGCCGCCGGAATTGCAGGCGTCGAGGATGAAGAGCTGTTTGCGCGCGGCGATGGCGGCGGAGAGGTCGCGCAGCGTGTCAGCGGAGATGCCGTTGGCGGACAGACTCTGGCTTTCGCCGTAGATGCGGGTGACGTCGTGCGGCACGAGGTAGAACAGGTTTTCATTCTGCGCCATGACGCCGTGACCGGCGAAGTAGAACAGGAACGCATCCTGCGGCCGGGCGGCGGCGCGGACGCGCTCGAAGGCGGCCAGGATACCGTCGTGCGTCGCCTCCGCGCTGGCGAGATGGATGGTGTTGACGGTTTCGAACAGAGGACGGTTGGCGGCCTCGAGTTTGGCCAGAATGCCGGCGGCGTCGGCCTCGGCGAAATTGAGGTTGTATTCGGGATTTCGATACTCGTTGACACCGACCACGAGCAGATGGAGCTCGGGCGGCCGCTCGGCGGCGACGGCGCGTCGCAATTCGGCTTCAGGCGGATGCACGGTGATTTCGGCCGGCAAGGATTC
>CBINJL010000388.1:0-3905 GCA_966250925.1 uncultured Opitutus sp.
TCGGGCTGGAGCCGGCGGAAACACCACCACTCCTTGTGGCCGTGGCGAAACGCCGCGGCGTGGCGGCGAAACGGGTTTGGGGCACGGGGGCGGGCGGTAGCGAGGCGGACGCCGCGGCGCAGGCAAACTCCGCCGTGAAACGAAACGTGGAGCCGACGCCGGGCGTGCTTTCCACCGCGATGCTGCCGCCCATGAGACCGACGAGACGTTGCGAGATGGCGAGGCCCAGACCGGAACCTCCGTAGCGCCGCGAAGTCGAGGTGTCGCCCTGGGAAAACTTTTGAAACAATCGCGCCTGCACTTCCGGCGTCATGCCGATGCCGGTATCTGACACGGTGAAATTCAGTCGGCAGCGATCCCGCTCGGCGGCGGGAGCGGATTCGATGACGAGATCGACCGAGCCGCGTTCGGTGAACTTGATGGCGTTACCGAGCAGGTTGAGGAGCACCTGCCGCAGACGGTGGGGATCGCCCTCGACCGCGGCGGGCAGATCATCGTCGAGGCGCGAATGCAGGTCGATGCGTTTGGCGCTGGCCGGGGCGGAAAGCAGCGCAACGACTTCGGCAGCGAGATCGCGAGGCGAGAACGGCATCGCCTCGAAACGCATCTCGCCACTTTCGATACGCGAGAGATCGAGAATATCGTTGAGCAGATGCAGCAGGTTGTCGGCGGACGTCATTGCGAGATCGACCTGACGGGCCTGCTCTGGGTTGAGCCGGCCGTGGCGCAGCACGTCGAGCATGCCGATCACGCCGTTCATCGGCGTGCGGATCTCGTGGCTCATGATGGCGAGGAATTCGCTCTTGGCGCGATTGGCCGAAACCGCGCGGTTCTTCGCTTCGCGCAACGTGGCGACCATCTCTTCCTTTTCGAAGTTGAGCCGGAGCATTTTCTCCAAACTGCGGTGATGCAGAATGGCGGAGTGAATCATGAAAAAGGCGAACAGCGCCGTGCAGGCCGCGAGGCTCCACATGCCGGCGGTATCCAATGTTAAACTACAAACGAAAACCGGCCCGAGCGTGAGGGCGGCGAAGGTGTGATAGTAAGCCGGCACCGACGCGACCGAGCGCGATGCGCCGGCGTTGAGTCCGGCGATGATGAGCAGCGTCAGCATGCGCGGCAGCGCATCGCCGCTGCCGATGAAGTAGCAGCTGCCCGCGCCCCACCACGCGCCGTAGCAGGTGAGTGCGAGGCCGAAGTGGGTGCGCCAACGGGGCAACCGGTCGGGCGCCGCGCTGCGCCGCAGAAACCGGCGATGCAGCCATTCGCGCCAGCCGACGAGGACCAGCAATCCGACGAACCAACCCAGGCCGAAGGTCCGGTCGATGGTGGACCACGAGCCGGTGATCAACAAAGCGCCCAACACCGCCCCCGTCACCGGCCCGAGCGCGGCGGAGCGATACAACAACCGGGTATTCTCCGCCTCGACACGCGCAGCGATGCGGTCGGAGGCGGGAGTCGGTGCGTGAGTCGATGCAGGGGCGGAACCCATGTTGCGTATTGACCTCAAAGTGACCGACTTGGATCGCAAGCGGATTTCAATAGAGCATTTCCCCCGGGTGGCACCCAATCTGCTCAAGGGAAGTATGCATCGTTCTCATTACGACCGGGCGGTCCGATTTTCGCTGTCGGACGCGATTACGCCCACCAAACCGGAGGCCAGGCATGCGGATTGAATCGCCGCGCGAATTCGAGCGGCTGGGCGCCGTGCGTATCTATGGGTTGCAGAAGGTTTACGAACTAGATGCAGGTCCGGAAACGGCCGAGCCGGGCGCCGACGATGATTCGGTGGTGCGCCGCGTTTCTTCGGATGCGCTGCACGAAATCGAGCGCCAGATGGCCATCGTGGTGCCGGTGCGCAACGAGCGGCTGAAACTGATCGAAGGCGTGCTGGTGGGCATCCCGCACGACTGTCTGGTCATCGTGGTGTCCAACAGTCCGCGCACGCCGGTGGACAAGTTTTACCTCGAACAGGAAGCCATCACCAACTTCTGCCGCTTCACTCGCAAGGACGTCGTGGTGGTCCACCAAAAAGATCCGGCGATCGGTGCTGCGTTCGCCGCCGCGGGCTACACCGATATCCTCGACGACAAGGAACTTGTGCGCAACGGCAAGGCCGAGGGCATGATCATGGGCACGCTCATCGCGAAGCTGATGGGCCGCAAATATGTCGGGTTTGTCGACAGCGACAATTACTTCCCCGGGGCGGTGAACGAATACGTGAAGGAATACGCCGCCGGGTTCTGCCTGAACGAAAGCGACTACTCGATGGTGCGCATCTCCTGGCATTCGAAGCCGAAGGTGGTGGAGAACTCGCTCTACTTCGCGAAGTGGGGCCGCAGCTCGCGCCAGACCAACCAGTTTCTCAACATGCTGGTCGGACACCACACCGGTTTCGAGACCGAGATCGTGAAGACGGGCAACGCCGGCGAACATGCGCTGACCGTCGACCTGGCGATGTCGATCGACTACGCCACCGGTTACGCGGTCGAGACGTTTCATTACGTGCATCTGCTGGAAAAATACGGCGGCATCCTGCCCGATGGCGCCGCGGGCGAGGACATGCAGCGCATGGTGAAGATCAGCCAGATCGAGTCGCGCAATCCGCACCTGCACGAGGTCAAGGGCGACGAACATGTCGAGGACATGATTGCCGCTTCGCTGAGCACGATTTACCATTCGAAGCTGTGCCCGGAATCGCTGCGCGAGGAGATTGAGCGCGAACTGCGGCGCCGCGATTATCTCAAGGGTGATGAACAACTCGCACCGATGCGGATCTACAAGAGTCTCGATCGCATGAAATTTGACAGCTTCAACGCCATCGCCGGCGAAGCGCTGGCGCTCGCGGGTCGCACCACGGTGCGTGTGCCGGTGGCAACTTCGCGGCCAACGCCGTAACCTCGTTTCGCCTGCATGTCCGCCTATCTCGATTCCGCCGGGCCCTGGCTCGTCTTCACCGATCTGGACGGCACGTTGCTGGAATGGAGCACTTATTCGCCGGCGATCGCCCGGCCGGCGCTGCTGCGCCTGCGCGAGCGTGGCATTCCGGTGATATTCTGCTCATCCAAGACAGCGGTCGAACAGCGGGCGCTGCGCCGCCAGCTCGGTATCCGCGCGATTCCCAGCATCGTCGAAAACGGTGCTGCGCTGGTGGTGCCCGATTCGGCTGGATTGCCCACCGGCGGCTGGCCGGCCGCGCCGGGCGAACCGGGGCGCCGGGTGTGCGTGCTGGGTTTGCCGGTGGCGGAAGTGCGGCGCCGGCTGGACCGTGTCCGCGCGCGAACCGGACTGGCTTTGCGGGGCTATCGGGAAATCGACGCGGAGGAACTGGCAGGGCTGGCCGGACTGGAAACGGAAGCGGCGGCGCGGGCGTTGCAGCGCGATTACAGCGAAACCTTGGTTGATCCGCTCGATGCCGGCACCTGGGCCGCTCTCGACGAGGCGTTTGCGGCGGAAGGGCTGGAGTGTCGCCATGGCGGACGTTTTCGCACCGTCACCGGCGCGGGCACCGACAAGGGCCGGGCAGTGCGACGCGTGGTTGAATTGTATGCGCAGGCCTACGGTCGCTCCGTGCGCAGTTTTGGTCTCGGTGACAGCGCCAACGATCTGCCCATGCTGGCGGCGGTGGATTCGCCGGTGCTCGTCGCGCGGGAGGATGGCACCTGGGCGGACGTGGCGCTGGCCGGTCTGCGGCGCGAGCCGGGCCGTGGACCGCACGGCTGGGTGGCGACCGTCGACGCGATGCTGCAGGACACGGCGGAATCCGGCGCGGCCTGAAGGTTCTGAACCTTACACAAAGAGCGCTAGCCGCGTCGCCGGCGGTGTAGTTGCCAGGCCACTACGCCGAGTCCGGACAGGAGCAGCGCCCAGGTGGAGGGCTCGGGCACGGGCGTGAACTCGAATTG
>CBINJL010000389.1:0-3905 GCA_966250925.1 uncultured Opitutus sp.
TCCTCCCGGCCGAACGCGCCGCCGTCACCGAGGTCGTCGAAGCGGCGCGGCGCAAGCCCCACGGCCAGCGGCGTTACTCGCTCGAATACCGCATCAAACACCGCGACGGCCGCACCCGCTGGCTTTGGGAACAGGGCGAGATCGTGCGCAATCCCGAGACCGCCCTCGACGAAATCGTCGGATTCATCACCGACATCACCCCGCGCAAACTCGCCGAACGCGACCTGCACGAACTCAACGAAACCCTCGAACTGCGCGTCACCGCCCGCACCGCCGAACTCGCCGCCGCCAACGAGAAATTGCAGGAACTCGACCGCCTCAAGACCGAGTTTCTCGCCACCATGAGCCACGAGCTGCGCACACCGCTCAACTCCATCATCGGCTTCAGCTCCATCCTGCACCGCGGCATGGTCGGTCCGCTCAGCTCCGAGCAACATCACCAGATCGGGCTCGTGCACCAGTCGGCCGCGCACCTGCTGGAGTTGATCAACGACCTGCTCGACGTGTCGCGCATCGACTCCGGCCGGATGGAATTTGTTTACGAGGAAACCGATGTCGCCGCCGTCCTCCGCGACGTCGCCGCCGAGCTCGCGCCGACGCTCGATCCCACCCGACTCCGTTACCGCACCGAATGCGACGAAGGCCTGCCCGCGCTCGTGACCGACCGCCGCCGACTGCACCAGATCGTGCAAAACCTCGCCGTCAACGCGGTCAAGTTCACACCCGGCCCGGATGGCGACGTCACTGTCTCCGCCCGCGCCCTGCCCGATGACGGCATCGTCGTCACCGTCACCGACACCGGCATCGGCATCAAGGCCGAGCACCTGCCGCAACTGTTCGAAGCGTTTCGCCAGATCGATGGCTCCGCCCGCCGCGTCTATGACGGCGTGGGCCTCGGCCTCAATCTCGTGCGTAAACTCACCGCCAAACTCGGTGGCCACATCGCCGTCGCCAGCGAGTTCGGCCGCGGCTCGCGCTTCACCGTCACCTTGCCAGCCCGCGCGCCGGGCGCCAATCTCCCCGTCACCCCCAGCTCCTGACCCCTGCCCCCATGCCCGCCGCCCTGCTGATCGAGGACAACCCTTCCAACCAACACCTCGCCACCTTCCTGCTGCAAAAGGCGGGGTTCACCGTCCATGTGGCGGAGAACGGCGTCGATGGTCTCGCCGAGGCCCGCCGGCAGCCGCCCGACATCATCGTCCTCGACATCGAAATGCCGGTGATGGACGGCTACGAAACCATCGTGCATCTGCGGGCCGACGAGCGCACCCGCACCATTCCCGTGCTCGTCGCCTCCTCCTACGCCATGCCCGGCGAACGTCAGCGCGCACTCGAACTCGGCGTGCAGGACTACCTCGAAAAACCCTTCGATCCCGAGGAGTTCATGCGCCGCGCCCTCCGCCTTCTGACCCCATGAGCCTCACCATCCTCGTTGTCGAAGACAACCGCAACAGCATCTACCTGCTCGAACAGATGCTGGTCGATGCGGGCCATTCCGTGTGGAAGGCCACCAACGGCCGCGAAGCACTTGATGTCCTCCAGGTCAAAGGCCTGCCCGACCTCATCGTATCCGACGCGCTCATGCCGCAGATGGATGGCTTCGAACTCTGCCACCAACTCCGCCGCGACCCCGCCCGCTGCGCCGTCCCTTTCATCATCTACACCGCCACCTTCACCGACCGCAGCGACGAAAATTTTGCCAAGGAAGTCGGCGCCGATCTCTACCTCATCAAGCCCTTCGATCCCGAAAAGATCGTCGCCCGTTTCGAACAACTTGTGGCCGACGTGCGCACCGCACCGCCGCGTCGTCCCATCCCGCCGCAGGCCCAGCAAAATTTCCTCGAAGGCCACAGCCGCCGCATGTCGGTCAAACTCGAGGCCAAGGTCGACGAACTCTCCGCCGCCAACACCGCCCTCGCCGCCAGCGAGGCCGAGATCCGCGAACTCAACAACCGCCTCGTCGAAACCATCCGCCAGCTCGAAACCGAAGTCGCCGAGCGTCGCCGCGCCGCCAACCAACTCCGGCTCGGCCTCAGCGTCGCCGCCATGGGCAGCTTCGGCTTCGACTTCGAGCGCGGCACCAGTTGGTGGACTTCCGAAGCGTTGCAGCTGCTGCTCGCTCCCGACAAACGCGCCGAACTTTCCTGGGAGGAACTTGCCGCCCGCCTGCCCGCCACCAGTCGCGTCGCCGCCGCCGCCGTCTTCGCCCCCGACCCAGCCGACCTCGAGCCACGCGAAGCCGAGTTTGCCCTCAAACTGCCCGACGGCAGCCGCCGGCATCTCTTCGCCCGCTGCGAACGCGTCGACGACGATGAATTCGGCCGCCACCGCCGCATCGGTGTCGTGCGCGATATTTCCATGCGCCGGCGCGCCGAGGCCGACCGCCTGCAAATGGAGCGACGCCTGCGCCAGGCCCAGAAGATGGAAGCCATCGGCAACCTCGCCGGCGGCATCGCCCACGATTTCAACAACTTCCTCGCCGTCATCTCCGCCACCGGCGAATTGCTCGAAATCGACGCCGCCCAAAACGAACTCGGTGGCCGCTGGCTCGACGGCATCCACGACATCCGCGAAGCCGCCAACCGCGCTCGCGATCTCGTCAGCCAGATCCTGCTCTTCAGCCGCAACGAACGCGCCCAGCGTGAACCGGTCGATCTGCGTGAAGTGGTGCTCAAATCCGTCAGCCAGGTCACCAATGTGCTGCCCGCGCACGTCGTCGTGCGGCACGATTTCACCACCACCCGGCGGGCCGTGGCCAATGCGAGCCAGATGCACCAGATCCTGCTCAATCTGTGCACCAACGCCAGCCACGCCATCGGCAAACATCCCGGCGAAATCGAGATCCGCCTGCGCGCCGAATCGCTCGACTCTCAACGCGCCGCCAAACGGCCGCCACTCACGCCCGGCGATTACCTTGTCATCGAAGTCGCCGACACCGGCTGCGGGATGGACGAAGAAACATTGCAGCGCGTTTTCGAACCGTTCTTTTCCACCAAACCTCCCGGCCAGGGCACCGGCCTCGGTCTCGCCGTCGTGCACGGCATCATGACCAGCCACGACGGTGCCATCTTCGTCGAAAGCGTGCTCGGCCAAGGCACCACCTTCAGCCTGTATCTGCCCGCCGCCGACGCCGCCCCGCCCGTCACCCCCAATGTCCTCACCGGTCCGCGGCTTCCCACCGGCAACGGTGAACGCCTGCTCGTGGTCGACGATGAACCGGCCGTGGCCAAGGTGGCCTGCTCCCTCATCGGCCGCCTCGGCTATACCGTCGAATCGATGAACGACCCGCGCCAGGCACGCGACCGCCTGTTGAAAAATCCCGACGAATTCGCGCTCGTCGTGACCGACTACTTCATGCCCGGACTCACCGGCGCCGACCTCGCCCGCGCCGTCTGGGCCGAACATCCGCAGATTCCCATGATCATGATCGTGGGATTCGGCGGTCAGATGGATGCCCCTCGGGCCAAGGCCGAAGGATTCAAGGCCTTCGTCAGCAAACCATTCACGCTCCAAACCCTCGCTGAATCCATCGCCGGCGCTCTCGGCAAAACCGTCTGAACCCGATGCCAACGCCCGCCTCCGCCAGCGACCTCGGCGCCCGCGCCGCGGCGATCGCCCACCGCGCCCACGACGGGCAATTCCGCCGCGACAACATCACGCCTTACGTGCGGCATCCCGCGGCGGTCGCGCAACAGGTGGCCGATGATCCCATCGCCGAAGCCGTCGCGTGGCTGCATGACGTGCTGGAAGACACCACCACGACGGCCGCCATGTTACGCGACGAGGGCATGCCCGACGAAGTGATCAGCCGCGTGGTATTGCTCACCAAACAGGATGGCCAGGATTACGCCGCCTACCTCGCCGCCATCCGTAACGATCCCATCGCCCGTCGCGTGAAAGTGGCC
>CBINJL010000390.1:0-3892 GCA_966250925.1 uncultured Opitutus sp.
GTTTCCTGTCCGCGCCTCGATCCGCGGTTTCCGCACGACGTCGCCGTCGCTTGGATCGATGCCGAAACCGGCGCGATTCTGTCATTTCTGCCGGCGACTTATCCCATGATTCCCTTCCTGGCCTACGTTTCCGGGAATCTCCTCGATCGCGATCCCGTGCTCGGCATCGGTGTGACGGCGGACGCACGCGTATTTGTGGGTCACCTGCCTCCCGACGATTCCGATCCGGCCACCGACTGGTATGCCGCCGTCGATGTTTTCGAATCCGATGGCGTCAGAAACGATGCGCTTTCTGCCGCGATCTCCGGCGGCGGAATCATGCCCGGCTTCGGCGTCGCCTTCGACGAACACGGTCGCGGCCTCATCGTGCGTCGCCCCGAAGTCGACGCGGATTCGCATCCCGTGCTGCTTCAGCCCGACGGTTCTCTCGCCGCGTTTGCCAACTATCTGCGCACCGTCCAAGCCGTCGCCGGCGTGTCCGCAGGTTGGCACGATCGCCAACTCATTTACGACCGCTATGGACTGCCGCTGCCCGGATTTCATCCGCAATTTTTCAACGGCACCAACATCTGGGGCGAGCGCCCCAGCGGCCTCAACGCGGCACTGCAGGATCTCTCCGGCCGCCTCTGGGTCGGCGGTGAGTTCAGTTCCATCGACGGCGAATCGCGCACCGGCCTGGCCCGGTTCGTCCAGACCGCGGGCATGGCGCGTCTGGTCAACCTTTCGGCCCGCGGCGAGGTCAGCGCCGACACGCCGCTCATCGCCGGCATCGTGCCGCAAGCCGACTCGGAAAACACCGCCCCCCACCCCATGCTCGTCCGCGCGCTCGGGCAAGGATTGCGCCCCTTCTGGTCGACCGACGACAACGCGGCGCCGTTGCTCGCCGCCGTGAATCTTCGCCTGCATCACGCCGACGGCGCCGCCTCGACGCTGGCCGCGCGTCCGGCAGTGGACTGGGAAATCGTCGCGCTGGCCGCGCAGGTCGGCGCGTTCCCACTGCCCGAGCTGCCTTCCGACACCGGTCGCATCGACCCGAATATCTACGGGGTCGCACTGGCGCCGGAACTGGCGGCGAGCCCGCACAGTTTTGTTGTTCGCTCCGGCGACGGGGCTTCCGGTGTCGCGCTGCTGGAAGTGTATTCATTAACCGACTACGAATCCGCGTCCCCGCTGCGCAACCTTTCGCTGCGGGGCGCCGTCGGGCGCGGCGACCACAGCCTCATGGCCGGGTTTGTCGTGGCAGGCAACCGCGCCGCCCGCCTCCTGTTGCGCGGGCTCGGCCCTGGGCTCGCCGTCCATGGCGTGACAGCGGCCGTAAACGATCCCCGTATAACACTCCACGCCGGCGCCACGCTGCTCGCCCGCAACGACAACTGGACCGACGACGACGCCATGCGTCAGGTGGTCGCCGCCACGGGCGCCTTCGCCCTCCCCGCCGCTTCGACCGACGCCGCCTTGATCGTGGCCCTTCCTCCCGGCGCCTACACCGTGCAGCTCGAAACCGACGCCGACGACACGGGCGAAGCGTTGCTGGAGATCTATCTGCTCGATCCGGACCACGGCACCGACGTATCGAATAACTGAACACAGTTGTCAGCGCACCGTGGGCGCGCATGGTGGGCGGCATGGATCTTCCCCTCTCCTCCATTGCCGCCAGCGCCGCTCTTGGCGCGTCGATCGGTTTGATCCGCCAATGGAGCGATCAGGAGAAGAAACCGAAGGAGGAAGGCATCGATTTCGGCGGGCTGCGCACGCATACCTTCTGGTCCCTGCTCGGCTGCCTCGGTGGTGCCGCCTCGCCGGAGACTCCATGGGTGTTGCCGGCGATCATCTTCGCGCTCGCCGCCCATCAGATCGTCGTGCGGTGGCAAAGCGTGCAGGCCGGACATGGCGGCGGCACCAGCTTTGCCGGCATGTTGCTCACACTGCTCATCGGCGCGCTGGTGTCGCATGACTTCAATGAAGCCGCGGTGCTCGTCACCGCCCTCACCATGGTGATGATCGGCATCAAAAAACCGGTCCACGCCTGGACGCGCCACTTCACCAACGAGGATGTGCGCGCCGCGCTGCAGTTTGCCGCCATCACCGGCGTGGTGCTGCCGCTGGTGCCCAACCGCGACATGGGACCGTTTGGCGGCTTCAATCCCTACTCCACCTGGTGGATGGTCGTGCTGATTTCCGGAGTGGGATTCGCCGGCTACATCGCGATGCGTTTGCTCGGCACCAAGGCGGGCATCCTCGTCACCGGCATCGCCGGTGGCCTCGCTTCGAGCACCGCCGCCACGCTGGCCTTCACCCGCAGCAGCCGCAACGACCCCGCGCTGTCGCTGCATTACGCGCTGGCCATCACCCTCGCCTGCGCCGTGCTGGTGCCGCGCGTGATCGTGGTCATCGCATTGATCAATCCGCAGCTGGCGCTCGCGTCCGCCCTGCCGTTGACCGCGATGGCGGTGCCCACGATCGTGTTTGCGGTCTGGTATTATTTTCGAGGCGACAAGGACACCCAGGTCGAGGCCCCGGCGGTCGGCAATCCGCTCAGTCTCAAGACGGCGATCAAGTTCGCGCTGCTGTATGCGGCCGTGGCCTTTCTCGTCACTGTGGCCACGGCCAACGACTGGCAGGGCAGCCTTTTGCCGCTGAGCTTCGTGTCGGGCCTCACCGACGTGAACGCCATTTCCCTTTCGATGGCGCGCGGTCAGCGCGGCGACGGCCTGCCGCTGCAACTCGCGGTCAATGCCGTCGTGCTGGCGGTCGTGGCCAACTCGCTGCTCAAGGGCATCGTGGCGATCGTCGGCGGCGCGCCCCGCCTGCGCCTGCCCATCGCGCTGGTGCTGGGCGCGACCGCACTGGCCGGCACCGCCATGATCTTTGTGCCGATCCTTCCCAACGACGACGCTGCTGCTGCCACCACGACGCCCGCGCCGACAACGGCACCGGCGGAAAACTGATTCCGCATCCCGGCCCGCACGTCGCCACTCCGTGCCAAAGAGGGGTATGATCCGGCGGCAAACGCGCCCTTTTCGATTGGTTCCCCTTCGCTCCGCCGACAGGGTGGCACGCCATGCAGTCGGCGCGTTCCGCCTTCCTTCCGCTTCGCGGCTCCCTCGCCCCATGGTTTGCGCTATTGATCTCCGCCGCCGTCATGTGGGGCGGTTACGTGCTGTTTAATCTGCAAAACAGCGTCATGCCTACGGCCTTCCCGGCCGCTCCCGGCAACGAGATCGCCTACTTTCCCGGTGACACGGACGGTTTAAGTTTCGCGCAGATTCGCGCGGCCGACAACGCCGGTGAATTCGTGCCGCTCAACGACGGTCCCGGCCCAGCCCGCCGACCGGGAATCGCGTGGTATCGGCTCACTCTACGCAATCCCGATCCCTACGCCACCGCGGCGGCGATCGGTTTCACCGACATTTATCAGGACCTCGTCACGCTCCATCGTCCCGACGGTCGCGGTGGATGGAGCACGACCGTGACGGGTCAGGCGACAACCTGGTCCCAGCGCGAAGTCCGCAGCCCGGTGCTGGGTTTCGACCTGCCTTTGCCGCCCTCGGCCAGCACGACGTTTTACCTGCAATCGGAAGGTCCGTTTCCGCGCCTGCGCGGCTTCGCCTACTGGGAACGGGCGGCCGATTTCCATACCCACGCGCATCAGCTCGTGGTCTTCTACGCACTGTATGCCGGTGTCTGGTTCGGCCTGCTGGGCTACAACCTGATGCTCTTCGCCATTCTGCGGCGGCGCGACCTGCTCCACTATCTCGCCTACGTGCTCACGGCCGGCCTGCTCATCTTCGCCGGCGGCAATGTCACCAACGTGCTCTGGGCCTGGCCGATCCTCCCGTTGCGCGAACCGGTGGTCACTGCCCTGATGCTGGCCGCGATCGGTAGCCTCATT
>CBINJL010000391.1:0-3885 GCA_966250925.1 uncultured Opitutus sp.
TAGTCCCGCGCGCGCATAAAATCGCTGTGCGGATCGAGTCCGCGCAACAACCCCGCCAACGCGTTGCGCGTGAGCTCTTCCGGCGCGGCCGCCGTGGGATCGACGTAATTGTCCTGCACCAAAGCCATCACCTGGCGATAATAGTCGGCCTGTCCTTTCAGCTCCGCCCGCGGTCCCCATCCGAGCATGATCGAGAGATGCAGCAGCCCCAAGGCAATGAGGCTGCCCAGTCCCATACCGACGAGGATGGTCAGAATCCGTTTGAGCATCCCGGCGACTGTGCCCAATGGATCGCACTTGTAAATGGGTTCATCCATCGACCAGACGCCAAACGATTCGCTCGACGCCGCCTTGCGGGCAGAAGCCGCGCGCAATGCCGACGGGTTTATTCCGTTCGATCGGTTTATGGCGCAGGCGCTCTACCACCCTGCCGGAGGGTATTACACGACCACCCGCCAACGCGTCGGCCGCAGCGCTGAAACGGATTTCTACACCGCCAGCTCGCTCGGTCCGATTTTTGGCGAACTCATCGCCGCGGTCGCCGTTCATCGTATTCGTCAACAGTCGGAGTCCCCGCACGATTTCACTTTTGTCGAACTCGGCGCCGAACAGGGACGCTCGGTGCTCGATGGCGTCGCCCATCCATTTCGTGCCGCGCAACCGATCGGAATCGGCGCGGCCTGGGAGTTCTCCGGCCCGTGCGTGGTGTTTTCCAACGAACTGTTCGACGCCCAACCTTGCGCGCGCTTTCGGCGCACCACTTCCGGTTGGGTCGAACTGGGCGCCGGTTTCACCGCCGACGGGACCCTGGAAAATCGCGAACGCCCCGTAACCGCGGATTCGGCCATCGCCCGGCAACTGCCCGACGATTGTCCGCCCGGCTACCATCTCGATTGGCCGCAGGCCGCCGCCGATCTCGCCCAGCGCATCGCCGCGAATCCCTGGCGAGGACTGTTCGTCGCGCTCGACTACGGACATTCATGGCATGAATTGATCAACGAATGCCCGCAAGGCACGGTCCGCGCCTACCGTCAGCATGTCCAAACCAACGATCTGCTCGCCCAGCCGGGAACCCAGGATCTGACGTGCCACATCTGTTGGGATTGGATCGCTGCGGCCTTGAAAAAAAGCGGATTTCACGTCGATCCCGTCGTCTCACAGGAGGCATTTTTCATCCAAAACGCCGGCCCCAAACTGGCCGAACTGATGCAGCAGGAAGCCGCGCGCATGAGTCAGCGAAAATCAGCGCTACTCCAACTCCTTCACCCGTCGGCGCTTGGGCAAAAATTCCAAGGCCTGACCGCATGGCGCGACGTTTCCTAAAAATCCCCTTGCTTCGCCCACGGCCAAACCTTTATCTCCGACCCTTTTAACTGAGGAAAAGCCATGTCCCGAGTTTGTGCCATCACTGGAAAGCGCCCCACCACGGGCAGCATCATTCATCGCAAAGGTGTCGCCAAGAAGAGCGGCGGTATCGGCACGCACGTGACCAAGGTCACGAAGCGCACCTTCCGCCCGAACCTACAGCGCATCCGCGTCAAGCTGCCCAACGGCACCGTGAAGCGCATGTGGGTCTCCGTTAAGGCCATCAAGGCCGGCCTCGTTCAGAAGGTCTGACGCTCCGGATTCCGCGAACAATTTCCCAACCGCCATGGTAACGTGGCGGTTTTTTTGTGCCCACAACCGCCGACGATTACGCAGCTATGCGTATGGGCGAATCTCCGCTCCGCCGATAATCTGGCAGCGTGCCAAAGGCTGTCGCTTCGCTTCCCGACACCAACCACTGGGTGCTTTTTCGCCATCCCGGCGGACATCGCATTCGCCGACTGACTTTTCTTGCGATGATCCTGGCCGGCGGCGCGCTGGCGGTCGGCATCGCCACCACCGGACTGCGGGGCGCCCGCTGGGGCGAAAGCGCGTGGGACGGTCGCTGGCTGGCGATCCTGGTAACCTTCGGACTGATCAGCGTCGCCCTGCCCTGGGCTGCGGTTTCTCATGCGCGCCGGTTCGTGGTGCACCTGGAAATCTGGCCGCGCAGCAATCTCGCCCTCGTGCGCACCGCCGGAGTGTTTCGCGAAACTATCCGGCTCGTCGGCTGGAATGATTTCCGCACCGGCCAGCCGTTGGCTGAGCGGCGCCCGGCGGCGAGTCACGGCCTGTCGCAGGTGCGCCTGCGTTCCGGCCTCATTCTGCTCTTCGATCATGCAGCCGGCGACGCGCCGCTGGGTTGGACCGCATTGCATCGCTTTATCGAAAAATGCAGCCTGCCTCCGCCCGCAACGCCGGCACGGGCGCGGGATGCAGAAGCGGCAACTGCGATCAGCGCCCCTTCAGTCAACCTGCTGCAAACGGAACGAGCCTGAACCGGCCGACGTTCCGGCGAACAACTTAAACGCGCCGGAACACGACGGCGGCGTTTTGCCCGCCAAAACCGAGGTTGTTGCTCAGCACCACGTCGACTTTGGCTTCACGCGCGGTATTGGGCACATAGTCCAGATCGCACTCGGGGTCGGGTTCGTGGAGATTGATCGTCGGCGGCAGCGTGCGGGTGTCGATGGCCTTGAGGCAGGCGACACTTTCGATTCCGCCGGCGGCACCGAGCAGGTGGCCCGTCATGGACTTGGTCGAAGATACCGGCAATTTGGCCGCGCGATCGCCAAAGAGGCGTTTGATCGCCATGGTTTCGAACTTGTCGTTGTAGGGCGTCGATGTGCCGTGGGCGTTGATATAATCGATGTCCTCGGTGCCGACGCCGGCGCTGCGCAACGCCCGGGTCATGGCCATGCCGAGGCCTTTGCCTTCCGGGTCGGGCATGGTGATGTGATGCGCGTCGGCGGTGGCGGCATACCCGGCGACTTCACCGTAAATGCGCGCGCCACGCGCCTTGGCGTGATCGAGCGCTTCGAGAATCAAAACGCCGGCGCCCTCACCCATCACGAATCCGTCACGGCCTTGCGAAAACGGCCGACTCGCGGTCCGCGGATCGTCGTTGCGCGTGCTCATCGCCTTCATTGAGCAGAACGAGGCGTAGGCAAACGGCGTGACTGCCGCCTCCGCCCCCCCCGCAATCATCACCCGGGCGTCGCCGCGGCGGATCATGTGCATGGCTTCACCGATCGCATGGGTGGCAGTCGCACAGGCGGAAACGACGCCAAAATTCGGACCGCGCAGGCCGTAGTGAATGGCCACCAGGCCGGAGCAGATGTTGCCGATCAAAGCCGGAATGGTGAACGGAGACACGCGGCGCGGACCGCCTTCGACGAGGCGGCGCAATTGCTGTTCGTAAGTCAGCATGCCGCCAATGCCGGAGCCGATCAGCACACCGACTTCATCGGGGTTTTCCTGGTCGAACCGCAGCCCGGAATCCTTCACCGCCTGGGTCGCCGCCACGAAACCGAAGTGCGTGTAGCGGTCGTTGCGCCGCGCCTCCTTCGGGTCCATGTGCTCCTCGACATTCCAGTTCCGCACTTCCGCGCCGATCTGACACGCGAACGGTTCCGGATCGAACAGTGAAACCCGGTCCACACCGGGTTTGCCGGCGACAAGGCTCGACCAAAACGATTCCGGATCGTGACCCAGACCGTGAATGGCGCCGAGGCCGGTGACCACCACCCGTTGGGAATCTGGCAGGGATGACATGGAGATGACGTTGCGAGGGATTGAAACAAAAAGGGCGTCCTACCAACAGGTCCGCAAAAGACCGGGTAGGACGCCCAAAAATGCGACGGGATGCTTAGCTGTTGCCAGCCTTCCCCTTGATGTAGTCGACCACCTGGCCGACGGTCTGAAGCTTCTCGGCGTCGGACTCAGGAATCTCGCCCTGAATCTCTTCCTTGAACTCCTCCTCGAAGGATTTGTGGGTGCCGGAGAGGATGCCCGGCGCCC
>CBINJL010000392.1:0-3874 GCA_966250925.1 uncultured Opitutus sp.
TCATCGCCGAAATCAAGCGTCGTTCTCCATCCGCCGGCGCCATTGCCGAAGGCGTGTCGGCCATCGATCAGGCGTTGCGCTATCAGGCCGCGGGTGCCGACTGCCTCTCCGTGCTGACCGACATGAAGTATTTCGGCGGCACCCTCGACGACCTGCGCGAAGTCACCACGCAATTCACTCAAACGCCGCCGGCCCGCCCCTGCCTGCGCAAAGACTTCATGGTCCACCCCTGGCAGGTGACGGAAGCGCGTCAGGCCGGTGCCAGCGCAATCCTCATTATTGTGCGTGCGCTCAATGACGACGAAATCGCCGGCCTGTTTGCCGCCGCGCAGGCCGCCGGTCTGGATGCGTTGTTCGAAATCCATTCCGAACCGGAACTCGAACGCGCCGTGCGCCACGGCGCCCGCATCATCGGCGTGAACAATCGCGATCTCGCGATCTTCAAAACCGATCTCGGCCTCAGTGAACGCCTGATCCCGCAATTTCCCGCCGATGTGATCGCGGTGAGCGAAAGCGGCATTCACCACCCGGAGGACGCCGCCCGCGCCAAGGCGTGCGGGGCCCACGCGGTCCTGGTCGGCGAATCGCTGATGAAGGCCGCTGATCCCGGCGCACTGATCGCGGCCTTTCGCTGAGGGAAACAACTCTCATCCAAGAATAAAAAGAGGCGGCCCGATTGAGGCCGCCTCTTTTTTTTTCGAGATAAAAATCGGATCAGGCCGACTTGGGCGTTTCCTGAAAGATATGGACATCGCGCTGGGGAAACGGAATCGAGCAACCGGCCTCTTCGAGGGAGGTTTTCAGGCGCTCGGTCAGCTCCATTTTCGTGGTGAGAAAGTCGGGCGACTTGACCCAGAACCAGACCACGATGTCGACGCTATTGGCGGCGAGCGTCATCACGCCGACGATCGGCGCGGGATCTTCCAGAATACGCTGATCGGCCTTGAGCACGGACCAGATCGTGTCCTTCGCCACCTTCAGGTCGTCGCTGTAACTGACGCTCATGGTGAGATCGATGCGGCGCGTTTCCTTTATGGAAAAATTGACGATCGTGCCGCCCATGATCTGCCCGTTCGGCACGATCACAACCTGATTCTGCGGCGTGCGCATGTTCGTATTGAAAATGCTGATACCCTCCACGATGCCGCTCGTGCCACCGGCCTCGATGAAGTTGCCGACCGTGAATGGGCGGAAAATGATGATCATGACGCCGGCCGCGAAATTGGACAGCGATCCCTGCAGGGCCAGACCGACCGCGAGACCGGTGGCGCCGAGAATCGCGACCAGAGAAGTGGTCTTCACCCCGAGTTTTTCCAGGGCCGCCATCACGACGACCGCGAGCATCAGGATGTTCGCGATCTTGGCCAGAAAGCCGGCCAGAGTGGCATCGACCTTGGCCCGTTGAAACGCCTTGAGAATCAGGTTCGTGATGACCCCGACCACGATGCGACCGATGATGAAGATCGCCACGGCGAACACGATGTTGATGGCCCAGTTGGTGCCGGAAGTAAGGAGCCAGGACTTGATGGCTGTGGTGGTTTCTGCGGTAGTTTCCATCCTGTTTAGAAGTGATTTCAGTCAGTATGGCCGGGCACCCGTCGCGCCCGAACCTATTGACCCGCAATCTTTCGGCAATTCTGCTGCCCGGTCAATGCCACTCACCCTCACCCAAACGCGCGACCTGCTCAATTCCCTAGGGCACAACCCCCGGAAACTGCTCGGGCAGAATTTTTTGATCGATGCCAACATCGTGCGCAAATCCGTGCAGTTGGCCGCGGTCGCGCCGGGCGATGCCGTCGTCGAGGTGGGCCCGGGACTGGGCACGCTGTCCGTCACCTTGCTCGAAGCCGGCGCCAAACTTTGGGCGGTCGAGCATGATCGCCGCCTTGCCGCCTTTCTCCGCGATACACTCGCACCGAAATTTCCCGATACGTTTCACCTGCGGGAAGCCGATGCGATGGATGAACCGCGCGCCGCCCTGCCCGCCGACATCGCGGAATCAGGTTACAAGATCATGGCCAATCTTCCCTACGCGATTTCCACGCCGTGGCTCGACGCGGTGCTGAGCGGACCGCTGCCGACCCACATGGTGCTGATGTTGCAATGGGAAGCCGCGCAACGTTACGCCGCCACGCCGGGCACGAAGCAGTTCGGCGCGATCTCGGTCTTTCTGCAGTCGGCCTACGAAATCGCGCCGGGCCACAAGGTGCCGGCCTCGTGTTTTCATCCGCGGCCGGACGTGGAGTCGTATTTGCTGAATCTCGTGCGCCGCCCAACCCCGTTTCGATTTTCCACCGAGACCAAGCAACTCATCCGCGGGTGTTTTCAACAGCGACGCAAACAGATCGGCGCTTTGCTGCGCGGCCGTCTGCCCGACGACGGGCGGACATGGATCGCCAGTCTCGCCGCGGAAGGACTGGACGAACGCGCGCGTCCCGAAGCGATTCCGATTTCAGCCTGGCAACGCTTCGCGACGACTTGAACTTCGCCGAATTCGCGCAAGGCTTTGGGCATGATTTGGCGCACGTTGTTGGGTTGTTTGTTCGGTTATGCCACCGTCGCCGCGCTCAGCGCCCAATCGACCTTCACCTACGGATTGGTGGAGAACAACCGCTACAAAGCGCCCTCCGGTGAATACGTCATCACCCTGCCCATCCAACCGGAACTCGGCGGGCGCATCACGGACACGCCGGAAGTGGTCACGTTTCAGGACAATGTTGGCCTTCACGCCAGCATTGCCTGCTTCGGGCTCGATCTGGTGCAACGGCGTGACGAGGAAACCAAGGGTCGGCGGGATTATTTGATCTGGTTTTTCGGCCAGCACGTGCAACGCCAGTTTCGCGAACGTTTCGACGGCGCCAGTATCGAAAGCGCACGGTTCATTCCCGAGCTGCTCGACGGTGCGCTGCTCGTTTACAACCTGCTGCCGGGCGGATCGATGTTCAACGAGCGCGTGCCGACGGGACAGGACGGCGCCGCCCCTGTCGCCAAGCGGGGCAACCTGTTGTTTCTCCACCACCACCACCTCTATGTGGTGAGCATCGAGCTGGCGGAAAAGGTGCTCGATCCCTCCTCCTTCAGTCTGAGCGTCGCGGAGCAGGACGAAGTGCTGCGCAAGCGCCTGCTCGAACTGGTCGGCCGCATGTCCTTCAATCCACCGCTCGCCTGAGTAAAGCGGTCGAGGAAACCCGTCTTCAACTGCGACCGTCGATGCGGAGCCAAATGGCTTCGCCGTCGCGCGCCATGTGACGCAGCAAGGCGTTGAGAAAAATCAATACGCCGCCCATTTCCATGCCCTCCTCGACCGCGGTCCAGATGTTGTAGGGCAACGTGTCGAGCGCATCGTTTTCCAGAAACGGCTCGGTGAGCAGTTCAATTCCCACCGCACCGCCGAGATAAATCGCGCCGCCGAGCACAAACATGACCGCGGTCCGCCGCGGCAATGCGAAGAGAAATCCCAGATAAACACCACCAACACCTGCCGCGACCACCGCACCAGGAATTGCCCAGGAAAACGAAGTCACGCTGTTGAGCGTTTCATGCATGCCGGCGATTTCATCGATCGATAGAAAAAGAAACCCCAGCGCCAAACCACGCCAATGCCACATCCGGGGATCGTCGGCCTTGCGGGCGCGAACCGACTCCACGCCGAGCACCACCGCCGTAAGCAACAACGCCATGCCTGAATACCAGGTGGGGAAACTATCCTCCTCATCGACATCGAAGATCTGACGCACCAACCACGGCAGTTCCTGCCAGCGATAGTGTATCACCGTCAGCACGACATGCACAGCGATGAGTCCTCCGACGGTCAGCCAAAGCAAACGCATCAGCGGACGCCGTTGCAGAACGATGGAAGAGTCAGGCGTGGACA
>CBINJL010000393.1:0-3873 GCA_966250925.1 uncultured Opitutus sp.
CCAGTTGGTGCTCGGCGCCTATGTGTTGTCGGGCGAGTTCGGATTCACCGCGGCCGACACGGGATTCGCGGTCGCGGCGAGCGCGACGTTTGGTGTCGGCGTGGCCGATGTGCAGTTCCTGCGGTTCACCGTGTCGGGCGAAATCGAGATCACGGCCGCCGGCACGTTTGCCGCGCTCACGCTGGCGAGCGAAGCAGGCGACGGGTTCGGCGATTTCGGTTTCGGATTCGCGGCGGGCGCGAGTTTCACGTTGGGCTTCAACGCGACCGATCATGAAATCGCCGGTATTCCCGCGCACTCGCCGTGGGCGTTGCGCATCGCCGGCGTGCTCGCGATGGGCGATGCGGAAACCGGCGGCGAACTCGTTGGTGCGTTCATCCTGACGCCGACAGCCAACAACACCCTGATGCTGCACGGCGACACCAGCTTCGTGCTGAACATCGACGGTGACACTTGGCTCGATGTGCCGTTTTCGTTCGATCACGAAATCCCGGCGCCGGGCCTGGCCTTCCGTCTCGATCTGATCGATCTGCACGAAGACGACCTCGTGATTCCGGGCGTGGCGATCGAGGAGGGCGCATTCTTCCTGCAGTTTAATGTCGGCCCGGAAGCGGTCGAGTTTGCCGGCGAAACCATTCCGGCCGGCCCGATTTTCCAGTTGGTTTATCGCGGCACGCTGCGCATCGGCTGGGCGACGCTCGAAGGCGACTTCGCCTTCTCCGCTTCCGGCGACGGTGTGGCGATGGCGGTGGGCGCGGCACTGCGTTTTGGCGATGCGGCCGATCCTTTCCTGCTGCTCGGCGGCGAAGGCGCCTTCCAGGTCGGCACCGACGGCTTTTCCGGCCGTATGGCGGTGACGGTCAGCGGCGGGGTAGATGCGATCACGGGTCCGCTCGGCGGCGAGCTCACCCACGAACTTTATATCAACACACGCGACACTGAAGTTGAAGTGGCGGGCGTGACGCTCGACGCCGGCCCGATGGCCGAGCTGCGCTCGATCGGCGTGCTCGATCTCTTCGGACTCGCCTTCGACGGCACCATGATCACGCGCGGCAGCGGCGACGGCTTCAGCATGGGCGTCGATGCGAATCTGGAAATCAACGTTCCGGTGGTCGGCACGACGTTGCTCAGCATTCCGGTGCTCGGCGGATTCACCATCGGACCGCAGGGCTTCAGCGCGGCGCTGGATGTGTTGCCCACCACGGCGGCGTTCGAACCGGTCGGGCTGATCTTTGGCGGCGACGCCACCTATCGCTTGCGCATTAACACCACCGGCGAGGCGCGGAGCGAAAACGGCATCACCTTGGAAGCCGGCAACTACGCCCGGATCGACGCCACCGGCACGATGTCGCTCGGCGTGCTTGGCATCACCGGCGGATATTCGTTCCAAGTGGAGCCGGACCTTCTTCGCGTGGGTGTGACCGGCGACGCCGTGCTCACCGTGGCGGGCGATGGCCCGGCGGCCGGCGAACTGCTGCGGATTGCGGTCGGCGGCGAACTCGGCATCGGTGCGGGCGGCGTGATCGGCGCGCTCGATGCGGCGATCGGCGTCGGTGCGCCGCAGTTTGCCCTCGGCGACGTTTCCCTGCCGGTCGGCGCAACGCTCGGTTCGCGTATCCGGCTCAACACTACCGGAACGGAACGCATCGTGGCCGGCTACACCATGGCGGCCAACGAGACCTTCATGTGGGAAGTCACCGGTGCGGTTACGCTCGGCGCGCTGCAACTCGACGGCCTGCAGCGCTTCACCGCCGGACATGAGTTGGTGCGCTGGGAAAGCACGGGTCGCGCGGCGATCCTGAGTCCGCTCGACAGTGCGGCCGAAGTCCTGGCGGGCACGGGCACGGTGGGCATCGAAATCAGTGCAGCCGGCGTGGCCGGGGCAGCGGTGCTCGACGGTGCACCCACGCGGGAAGGCGCGGTCGATCTGGGGGTCGGACTCGATTTCGAAGCCGAACTCGATCTGCGTTTCAACACAACGGGTCGCGCAGTGATGTTGGGCGACGTGACGCTCGATGCAGGCCATTACTTTGAAGCCGGTGTGGCCGGACGCCTCGAACTGCTCGGCCAGAGCATCGACGGCACGCATTACGTGCGGATCGAGGCCGGCGCGGTGGGACTGCGTTCGGCGGGCAGCGTGACGGTCGGTCTGGCGGATGCCCTGCAACTGACCTTCAACACGAGCATCGATTTTATCTTCGCGGCTGACGGCGTTTACGGCACGGCTGCGCTGACGGTAACCGGCACCACCTTCGACGCGCATGGGGCAGACATCGTGCTGGCGGCGGGCGCCACTCCGGTGCTGGCGATCAATACCTCCAGCAACGCGCAGATCGTCGGCGACACCACCATTGCGGCCGCCAGCGTGACGCTCGGTCTCGGGCTTGAACTTACGTTGCTCGGACAAACCTTCGCCGGTCAGGCCGTGCTCACCGTGGACGTCAGCCGTGGCCTCGTCGTGTTGCGGCATGAAGGCACGTTCGCGTTCAGCGCAGGGGATTGGACGCCCTACGTTTTCGATTTCGAGGGTGACTTCGTTTTTGGTAACGACGGCGTGGCGGCGCGACTCGGGCTCACCCGCACGGGTGGCAACGGTGTGGCCGGCTTCGGGCTCGACGGCACGTGGTCGTTGCAGGCCAGCACGTTTGCCGACGCGATCGATTTCGACGGTTTCACGGTCGGTGATCTGACCGTGCCGTCCCTTGCGATCGAGGCCGGGCCGATGCTGCGCGTGCAACTCGACGGCGCGCTTCATGTCGGTGGCATGAACCTCGACGGCGCGTTCGATTTCGCTGCGTCGTCCGACCGATTCAGCATCGCGGCCGATCTGACGGTTTCCGCCCTCGGCATTCGCATGGGTGGCGCCGGGACGCTGACCGTGCTGCGCGACGGCGTGGTGGCCGACATCGTGCTGAGCGGGCCGACGGTGAACACGGCGGGCTTCACGATGTCGGGCGATTACGTGCTGCAGCTCAACACCACGGATGGCGCGGTCGGTGACATCCCGGCGAATTATGCGCGCATCGCGGTGAACGACGCGGTCATCGCGGTGACGGGAGCGAGTTTCCGCGGCGCGGCCAGCATCGATTTCACGGGCGGCGTCACGCTGCGGGTCAACGGCATGACCGCGACGCTCACTGTGCCGGTGCTCGGCGGAGTCACGATGACGCTCGAAGGTTGGATGAACACCGCCGGCCAGTTCAGTGTCACCGGCACCACGTCGCTGGCCTTGGGCAACCGCAGCACGTGTGGCATCTTTGGTTCGGCCCGCGTCACGATCACGCATGATCGTGGCATCACCGGTGAGATTTCCGGTGGCGATATTTATGTCCCCGGCGGCGACTACGGACGGCTCGACGGCAGCTTCACCGCCAGCGCTTCGGCGTTTGAGCTCAACGTCGATCAGACCGCCTTCGTGCTCCTCGGCGGTATCGTGCAACTCGACGGTGCGTTCCGTGTAACATGGGCGAACAACGTCTTCGACCTCTGGGTGCGCGATGCGGTCATGAGCACGCGGGTGCCGGGCTGGAACACCACGGTGACGGTCAACGGCTGGATCAATTCCGTCGGCAATTTTGATCTCAACGGCACGGTCGCTCTGCGCATCGGCTCCACACCGCCGAATCAGGATCGCGCCACGCTCGAACGGCGGGATTGGACGCTGGGCGCGAGTGGCGCGCTTTCTCTCAACGTTTCCAATTCCGGCATCGCCGGTTCGGTGGCCGGCACGCTGTTTGTGCCGGGCGACTGGGCGGGCTTCAGCGGTGCCTTCAGCGCCGGAGCCTGGGGCTTCGATCTGGATGTGCGAGCGAAGTTTGTGCTGCTCGGCGGCACGATCCTGTTGGATGGCTGGGCCGGTCTCGAACAACGCGG
>CBINJL010000394.1:0-3872 GCA_966250925.1 uncultured Opitutus sp.
CGGCCCACCTGTGGCGACTCGAAACCCTGCCGCTCACGCGCAACGGCAAACTGGATCACCGCGCCTTGCCGCATCCGGAAACCGCACTAGCCGCCGCTTCGTCCGACGGCGCGGCAGGATGGTCGCCGACGGAACCGCCGGCACTCGCCTTGGCGGAAGTGTTGCGCGGGTTGTTGCCGGGAGTCGTCCTCAGCGGCGACGCCGGCTTCTTCAGTCTCGGCGGCGATTCGATTCGCGCCATTCAGGCGATTTCGCGGCTGCGGGCAGCCGGCTGGAATCTCGAAATGAACGCGGTGTATCGTCAGCCGACACTGGCGGCCCTGGCCGCAACCATGACGCCGGTGGCGCGCGCGGAAGCCGCCTTCGATGGCGCGGGGGAAATTCCGGCCAGCGGACTGCAGCAGTGGTTTGGGCAAACCTACGCCGGGCGCGAGCCGCAGGCTTATGCGCAGCGCGTGGTCTGGCAGCTCGCCGGCACGGTGCAGGAGGATGCATTGCGGTGGGCGCTGCGCGATGTCGCGCGGGCGCATCCGGCCTTCGGTATCCGTTTGGTGGAGACGTCCCCCGGCGAATGGGTGCAGCGTTTCGAGGCGGAGGGCGCGGTGATCGCGTTCCGCACGTTGAACGTAGCAGGCGAACCGGACTGGAACGCGGTGGCGGCGCAACTCGCGCAGGAGCTCAACCCGCAAGCGGGACCGGTTTCGGTGCTCGCCCAGGTGCGGGGCGCGGAAACCAATGCGCTCGTGTGGGTGACGCATCACGCGGTGGTTGACGGTGTTTCGTGGCGAATACTGGAGGAGGGTTTGCGCGCCGCCTATGCGGCCCGTTTGCGTCATCGTGATCCCGCACTGCCGCGGGCCGGCAATGGCTATCGGGAATGGCATGAAATGCTGGCGGAAGCCGCCGGTCGTCGCGACGGCCCGACGTGGTCGTATTGGCAAAATCAGGCCACGGCTGAGCAGGTCGCGGAAGTATGGCCCGGCGAACGTGCGGGTCGTGCGACCATGATCGCCGAGACGGCGGAGTTGTCGTGGCGGGTGAATCTGCCGGAAGTCGAATCGCTGTTGGGGCGGGCGCATGCGCGCTTCGGCACGCAGGGCGACGAACTGTTGCTCACCGCGTTTGCGATGGCGTTGCGGCGCTGGTCGGGACGTGGTCAGGTGCGGCTCGAATTGGAACGACACGGTCGCGATGCGGTGGCGGGATTGGATCTCGGTCGCACCGCGGGATGGTTTACCTCGGCGTTTCCGGTGACGTTTGGTCTGTCGGCGGCGGACGACTGGCGTCAGGCCGTGCGCGTGGTCAAGGAAACCGTGCGCAACGTGCCCGCCCAGGGCGCCGAATACCAATGGCGAAAAGCCGCCGGACAGTTGCCGGAGTCCACGGCGCCGACGGTGGCGTTCAACTATCTCGGACGCTGGCACGAGGCGTCGTCGGACGACGACTGGCGCATCGATCTCGCGCACAGCGGGGCAGTGGAGTTGCCGTCTCATCCGGTCACGCACGGGCTGGCGCTGACCGGCCATGCGGATGCGCGTGGTCTGCACTGGCGGCTGCGTTACGATGCGCAACGCTTCACCGCCGCGACGTTGGAAGCGTTGCGCGACGTCTTTGCGCAGACGCTGCGGGAATTGACCGCGGTGCTGGAGGATTCCGCGGCCATCGAACGCACGCCGGCCGATTTCACTCGCGGCGGAATGGCGTTGTCGGCGTGGGACGAGTTGCTGCGCAAACAACGTTGGACGCCGGATGCGATCGAGGACGTGCGCCTGGTCACGCCGATGCAGCAAGGGCTGCTGTTCCATGCTTTGATCGAACCGGACAGCGACGCATATTTTCAGCAGATGCGGTTTACGCTGACCGGGGTCACGTCGCCCGGCGCGTTGACGGACGCATGGCGCGACATGGTGCAGGCCCATGATGTTTGCCGCACGGTGTTTTTAGTCGGCCCAGGCGGTCAACCGCTGCAGATCGTCCGTCGCGACATCGAAATTCCGGTGTTGTGGCCGCGAGGTGAAAACGCCGTCGTGCCGGCAGATGAAGTGGCGGCCTACGCGGAAGCGGATCGAGCCGATGGTTTCGATGTCAGTCGCGGGCCGCTGATGCGCGTGGCGCTGTTCCCGGGCGAAGGCGGGGAAGTGCAGGCGGTCTGGAGTCATCATCACCTGCTGATGGACGGCTGGTGTGTCGGCCTCTGGATGGAGCGTTTGCTGGCAGCCTACGCGCAACGTGTTTCGGGTGCGGCGTCGTTGATCGAGCTCGAATCCAGCGTGCCGTATTATCGCTGGCTCGAACAACGCGATGACGCCGCCGCGCGTGCGCACTGGTCCGAAACGTTGCGCGATCATGATGCGTTGACGCAGGTGCCGGCGGAGTTTCCGGGCGCGCATCACGAATCGCCTTATCGTCTTGAACACCTCCGGCGCCGCCTGCCGACCGAACTGGCCGCGCAGTTGCAGCGCTATGCGCGGGAACAGCAGGTGACGCCGGCCACGCTGCTCAACGTCGCCGCCACCGTCGTGCTGGGGCGCTACACTGATCGTCGTGACGTTGTGGTCGGCACGATCGTGTCAGGTCGTCCGGCCGAGTTACCCGGTGTTGATCGCATGATGGGCCTGTTCATCAACGCGGTGCCGGTGCGTCATCGCTGGCACGCGGAAACGACCTGGGCGGAAGCGGTGCGGACGCTGCATGAAGCGGCGCGCGATGCGGAGCCGCATCATCATTACCCGCTGGCCCGGATGCAGGAGGATCATCCGTCGCTGGACCGGCTGTTCGATCATCTGGTGGTTTATGAAAACTACCCCATGGACGAAGCGTTGCGTGAGCACGGCAATCTGGGCGGTCTCGGCATCCGTGACATTTCTGCGTATGAACGAACCCACTACGCGCTGAGCATCATCGGACTGCCGGTGGGCGACACGGTGGAGCTGGATTTGAATTTCGACGCCGGCACCTACGAACGGAAACAGATCGAAGGTCTGGCCGGTCAATTGGAGCGCGCGTTGGCCGAGTTGGTTCTCAATCCGGAGGGTGCAATGGCGACGGCCCGTCTCATCGCGACGGAAGAACGTCAGGCGCTGGAGTGTGAATTCAACGGCACCGCCACGGACTACCCACGCGAGTCCACGCTGGTCGCTCTGTTCACGGGACAGGCCGTGAAACGGACGGATCGTCCGGCCCTGCGGATGGGCGGCGAAATCGTGACCTACGGTGAACTGGCACAACGCTCCGACGCCGTGGCGCGGGCACTCCTTGCGCAGGGAGTGCGCCGGGGCGATCGCGTGGCGGTGTGGCTGCCGCGCGGTCCGGACGTCGTGGTGGCGTTTCTCGGCATTGCCAAACTCGGCGCGGCCTACGTGCCGCTTGATCCGGGCTACCCGGCCGAACGCACCGCGTTTATGGTCGCAGACGCCGATTGCGCTGCGGTGGTGTGCGCGACTGCACATCCGTGGCGCGCCTCGCAACTCCCGTTTGTGCTGGTCGATGCGGTGGCGCTCTCGGCCGAGTCTTTCACGGCGCAGGCTCAGCCGGACGACAGTCTCTACGTCATCTACACCTCGGGATCGACGGGCAAGCCGAAGGGCTGCGAAATCACCCATCGCAACGTGGTGCGCCTGCTCGAAAACGACGCCTTGCCGTTTTCGTTCGACGAAAACGACGTGTGGCTGGTGGCGCATTCGCTGTGCTTCGATTTTTCGGTCTGGGAAATCTACGGCGCGCTCTGCCACGGCGGATCGGCGGTGTTTGCCACGACTGCTGAAACCGGCGATCCGAAACGTCTGGCGGCGTTGATCGAGCGGACGGGAGTCACCGTGCTCAGTTCGACTCCGGGGGCGTTTTATCGGTTGGCGGACGAGGCGGTGAAGCCG
>CBINJL010000395.1:0-3870 GCA_966250925.1 uncultured Opitutus sp.
GCGTCGTGACACCGTCGGCGGCGTCGAGGGCCGCGGGCATGGCGTCGGGCACGGTGATGCCGATGCCGGCGAGGCGGAGCGCGGCCGCATCGATGTCGTCGTCGCCGACATACACACATTCACCGAGGCCGAGACCGAGTTGATCGGCGACTTCCTTCAACGCGGTCTCCTTGTCGACGCGTCCCTGCACGAGATGGGGAATCTTCAGTTCGGTCGCGCGCACGGTGGTGGCGCCGGAAGCGCGGCCGCTGATCCAGGCGACGGGAATGCCGTTGCGCAGGAGGCGCACCATGCCGAGCCCGTCGAGCACGTTGAAGGTCTTGGTCTCGACGCCGTCGGACGACACGTGGATGCAGCCGTCGGTCAGGATGCCGTCGACATCGGTGGCGAGCAACTTGATGGCGGCCCAGCGGGCGGCGGGAATGTCGGAAAGCGAAGGCACGGTGGTTTTGATTTACAGGAGGAAACAGAGAGGGACGGAGGCCGTCAGGGGACGGTGATTTTTTAACAGAAGGCAACGAAGAGAACGAAGATGATGACCTGAATGAAGGGACTCTGTTGTCCTCCGTTTTCTCCTGTAAATTGAAACCGCGGCGGCGTGGCTTTGTTCTCTTCGTTGCCTTCTGTTAAAAAAAACAAAACCACCTCAGCCGATCCAATCGGCGATGGCGGCGGTGACTTTGTCGAAATCGGGCCGGAAGGCGGCTTCGAGTTCGGGCGCGAAAGGCACCGGCATGTCGAGCGCGGTGAGGCGCAGCGGCGGGGCTTCGAGATCGAAGAAGTGTTCTTCGGTCAGGCGTGAAACGAGCTCGGCGCCGAACCCGTGGGTGCGGCGGCCTTCGTGCAGCACGATCAGGCGGTGAGTGCGGGCGAGCGAGGCGCGGATCGCATCCAAACGCAGCGGCGCGAGCGCGCGCAGGTCGAAGACGTCGAAGCCGAGTTCGTATTCACTTTCAAAATACGCCGCGACGTCGGTGGCGAGGCCGACCATCTGGCCGTAGGTCACGACGGTGGCGAAGTCGCCGGCGCGCACGTGGCGCGGTTCCCAGACGGAACGGTAGTCGGGATCGAATTTCACCGGGCCCTTGGCGCCGCGGTAGAGCCCCTTGTGTTCGAAGAGCAGCACGGGGTTGTCGTCCTCGTAGGCGGCGAGGAGGGCGTTGAAGGCGTCCTGCGGTGTGCTTGGATAAAGCGCCTTGAGTCCGGGCATGGAGAGGAAGAGCGATTCGAGTTCCTGCGAATGGAACGAGCCAAAGGTCAGGCCGCCGCCACAGGGCAGGCGCAGCACCAAGGGGACCTTGGCGCCGGCGCGGAAGTGGTAGGTGCCGGCGTTGAGCGTGATCTGGGTCACGGCTTCGGTGGAGAAGTCGGCGAACTGGAATTCCTCGATCGGGCGGTGGCCGCCGAGTGCGAGTCCGGTGGCGTAGCCGGTGCAGGCGCTTTCAGCCAGCGGGGTGTTGAGCACGCGGCTGCGGCCGAAGTCGGCCAGCAGGCCGTCGGTGACTTTGAACGCGCCGCCGTAAGTCGCGATGTCCTGACCGAGGATGAGGGACTCGGGGCGCTCGTGCAGGATCTTGCGCAGGCCGCGGTTGATGGCCTGGGCGAAATTGAGTTCGGTGACTTCCGCCGGTTCGGGTTGCCAGGCGATGGGCGCGGCCGGAGGCGCGTAAACCTCGGCGCAGAGTTTGGCGACATCGGCGACCGGGCGCGGCACGGCGAGGCTGATCTTGATGCAGGCTTCGATGAAGGCGTTGATGTCGTTTTCGAGGGCAGTGACCGCATCGCCCTGGCCATCGTTGACGAGACGCTGACGGAGCTTCGGCACCGGATCGGCGGCGAAAAAGGAATCGGATTCGCCCGGCTGGAGGTAGTCGCAGGTGTCGTAGGCGGCGTGGCCGCGGAGGCGCAGGGTGTGGGCTTCGACGAGCATCGGTTTGCCGGTGCGGCGAACGGTGTCGACCGCATCGGCGAAGGCGGCGGCGGAGCCGAGCGGATCGGTGGCATCGATCACGCGACCTTCCATTTGGTAACCGGCGGCACGGCGCCAGAGCTCGGTGCCGGCGGCGAATTGTTCACTGACCGGTGTCGAGTAGGCGTAGCGGTTGTTCTCGATGACGAAGAGCACCGGAATATTCAGCAACGACGCGAGGTTGAGCGATTCGTGGATGTCGCCGGTGGAGGAACCGCCGTCGCCGAAGAACGCGATGCCGATGGCCGGGCGGCCGGCGCGGCGCTGGGCATCGGTGACGCCGATGATGTTGGAGAGCATCACGCCGAGATGTGAAATCATCGGCAGCGAACGCCGCTCGGTGTCGCCGTGGTGGATGTTGCCCTCGCGTGCCTGGGTGGGCGAATCGGCGTTGGCGAAATATTGGTTGAGATGTTCGCAGAGGTGGCCGCTCCAGATGAGATGGCCGCCAAGATCGCGATGGGTGAAGGAGGTGACGTCGAGGTCCTTGTCGACGAGGAGGGCGAGCGGGATGATGAGCGCCTCGTTGCCCTGACCGCCGGTGACGGTGCCCTTCATCAGACCCTGGCGATAGAGTTCGAGGATGCGGTTGTCGGTGCGTCGGGCCAGATGCATCCAGGCGTAGAGCCGGAGCAGGGTCTCGGGAGTCGGGCCGTCGGCGAGTTCGGCGGCGGTGAGCTGGCGTTGGTGGAGGATCTCGGGAAGAGGCGGGAAATCCGGCATGGGCGGTTAACGTGGATGGCCGTTCCGGCGCGGGCAAGCCTGCGCCCCGTGCTGGAATGGTCGCGGTTTGGGCCGAGTCCGGGCGGCGGGGACGCTAAATCAGCCGATTCGCCCCGATTGCGTATTTGACGCAAAGATCGCGGAGACCGCAAAGCACGCAAAAGCAGGAGGTAAGGGAATCGTAACAATCTCACGGATGCCCACCCCGGGGGCGAATCCGAGGGGAGGCGGGTTTGGTGGAATCTCACTCTGTGATCTGTGCTTGAGAGCGGGACTGCGGTATTCGGGTCAGCTCAACTGCAGCGATTCGCCCGGTTGGAGGGCGCGGGCCTGATGGCCGCGCGTGGCCGCGTCGGCCACCCATTGGGCGGCATCCTGTTTGATGGGTGGCCAGGTGTTGTAGTGCATTGGTGCGGCCAGTTTCGGTTTCAGGAAATCGAGCGCATCGAGTGCGTCTTCCGGCCCCATGGTGAAGTTGTCGCCGATGGGCAGCAGCGCGAGGTCGAGGCCTTTGCGGCCGATCAGCTGCATGTCGCTGAAGAGGGCGGTGTCGCCGGCGTGGTAGAGGCGTTTGCCGTCGGCCTCGATCACGATGCCGCAGGGGCAACCGGCATAGATGGCAGGTTTGTGTTCCTCGCCATCGAAGCTGGAGGTGTGGAACGCGACGGTGAGCGTGACGCGGCCGAAAGGGAAATCGAAGCCGCCGCCGGGATTCATCCCGTGAGTCGTGAGGCCCTTGGCGCCATAGTATTCGGCGATCTCGAAGTTGGCGATGACGGTGGCGTCATTGGCCCGGGCGATTTTTTCGACATCGGCGGTGTGGTCGCTGTGGCCGTGGGAAACCAGAATGAAGTCACATTTGACATCGTCGGCTTTCATCGACGCGGCCGGATTGTCGGTCAGGAACGGATCGATAAGAAGGCGATGGGACGCGGTTTCGATGAGGAAAGTGGAGTGGCCGAGGTAGGTGACTTTCATGAGATGAGGCAGGGTTGATTTCAGGCGCCGGCGGGAGAAGGTGATTCGAGAAAATCGCGGGCGGCTTCGAGATCTTCGCGGATCAGGTTGTGGCTGGCCGGGCTGATTTGACGCCGCACGGAGGCGCCGCCGGCTTCGAGCAGGCGGGCGAGGCGTTCGGGATGATCGGCCGGAATGATCGGATCGAAACTGCCATTGGC
>CBINJL010000396.1:0-3867 GCA_966250925.1 uncultured Opitutus sp.
GAAGCGATGCTGCGGGCACTGCGTTCGTGGGCAATGGGCGGCATCCCTCCGAATCCCTCCGCCTGGATCAGTCGCGTTGCCATCAATCTTACTCACGACGCGCTCCGTCATCGCGGCATGGCCGCGGCCAAGGAAGACGCCATCGCGCATCACCAGACCCACGCCCAGTCCGGCAACGTCAGCACCGGCGCCGCCACCACAGCCCCGCTCGCCGACGAGGACGAGATTCGCGACGACACCCTGCGGCTGCTCTTCGTCTGCTGTCACCCGGAGATCGCGCCCGACGCCCAGGCGATGTTGGCGCTCAAGGTCATCTGCGGTTTCGACACGGCCGAAATCGCCCGCGCCTTTCTCGGCACCGATGCCGCGATCGAAAAACAACTCACTCGCACCAAGCAGCGCCTGCGCACCGCGGGAGTCGGTTTCGATCTCCCCGAAGGCACCGATCTGCGGGCGCGTCTCGACGGCGTGCTGGCCACGCTCTACCTGCTGTTCAACGAAGGCTACAAGGCGTCGCTCGGCGACTCGCTGTTGCGCGAGGATCTTTGCCGTGAAGCGATCCGTTTGGCCGATCTGCTGGTGCGTCATCCCGCCGGCGATCATCCCGCCGCGCATGCGTTGCTCGCCCTCATGCTGCTGCACAGCGCGCGCTTTCCGACCCGCACCAATGTCCATGGCGCCCTGCTGCGCCTCGCCGATCAGGATCGCGCCGCCTGGGATCAGCCGACCATCGACCGCGGTCTGCATCACCTGCAACGCGCCGCCGCCGGCGACGAGTTGACCGCCTATCATCTGCAGGCCGGCATCGCCGCCTGTCACTGCATCGCGCCCGATGAAGGCGCGACCGACTGGCGCGTCATCCTCGCCCACTACGACGCGCTGCAGGCGATGAAATCCTCTCCCGTTGTCGCGCTCAATCGCGCCGTCGCCGTCGCCCGCGTGCGGGGTCCGCGCGCCGGCCTCGAAGCACTGGAGGAAATCGACGACGAAAAACGCATGGCCTCGCAACATCTGCTGCATGCGGTCGCCGGTGAACTGCATTGGCGGCTCGGCGAACACGCCGCCGCGGCGACGCGATTTCGCCGCGCGCTGCAACTCGCCCGCGTCGGCCCCGAACAGGAACACCTCGCCCAGATGCTGGCGGAATTGGAACAGCTGGGTGATCGCTGACGCCGCTTGGCGGAGTATAGACGAACAGGAACAGGCCACGAAGCCACCGGATGCGCCTGAACTCGCCTCGGGAGCCGTTCCGTGGTTTTGCTGTCGGTGAACTGCTTCAACCCCTGTTCGTTATGCTCTTCACCCGTAAGATAGGCGCCATTCTCCGTGGCAAGGCCACGCCGTTTCAACTCGCCGCCGGCTGCACCCTCGGCGCCCTGCTGGGGTTTGTGCCCGGCTTTTCCGCCGCGCCCGGCCTGTTCCTGTTCTGGGCGCTGTTGCTGGTGTTGCTCAACGCCAACCTCTTTCTCGCCGCTGTCGTCGGCGGTGCTTCCAAACTGCTCAGCCTCGTCGCGCTGCCGCTGACGTTTCAGGTCGGCCGCATCCTGCTCGAAGGTCCGACGGAGTCGTTGTTTCGCGCCATGGTCAATGCGCCCGGCCTGGCCTTGATGGGCTTCGAAAATTATGCCGCAACCGGCGGACTCGTGATGGGCGCGCTTGTCGGCGCTATTGTGAGCTGGCTGGTCGTGCGCGGCGTGTCGCGCTTCCGCCAGCGCATGGCCGATGCCAGCGCGAACTCGGAACGTTACAAGAAGTGGAACAGCCGCGGCTGGGTGCGCTGGAGCGTGTTCCTGCTCGCCGGCGGTGGCCTGAAAGATCCCGACTACGCCGCGCTCGCCAGCAAAAAGGTCGGCAATCCCATCCGCCCGCTCGGCGCGGCGTTGGTCATCGTCACGGTGGTCTTTGTCGGCGTCGCCCTGAAGTTCTTCGCTCCGCAAATCATCACCACCGCGCTGCGCGACGGCTTGGAAAAAGCCAACGGCGCGACCGTTGATCTCGAATCCGCTGATCTCGATCTCGGTGCCGGCCGTCTCGAAATCGTGGGCCTCGCCATGACCGATCCGAACAATCTCGGCAGCAATCTCTTCGCCGCCCAGCGCATCGAAGCCGATGTCAGCGGCGCCGATCTGCTGCGCAAACGCCTCACCCTCGACAACGTCGTCGTCAGCGAGGCGCGCCTGAGCGAGGACCGTCGCGTGCCCGGCCGCAAGGTCGCCACCGCGCCGGAAGCCGAATCGGGCTTCGGTATCCCATTACCGGATACAGGTTCGATCGACGACTACCTGCGCAACGCCAAGGTCTGGAAGGAACGCCTCGCCCAGCTCAAGAGCTGGCTCGACCGCATGAGCCCGGCCGAACCCGACGCCGCCGGTGGCGAGATCGGCGCCGAGGAAGGCGACGCCTCCTGGACCGAACGCATCGAGCGCATCGCCCGGGAACGCGGCTACGCCGCCGTCACCGCCGATCAGCTCATCGACGGCGCCCCCACCCTGCTGGTGCGCGCCCTCACCGCCGACGGCGTGCGGGCCAAGTGGCTACCCGAGGAAACACTCGCCGTGCGGGCCACCAACCTTTCCACCCAACCGTGGCTGGTCGAGGCGCCGGCGACCGTATCCGTCACCTCCAGCGGTGACACCGCCGCCGCCCGCATCGAAGCCGGCCGCATCAGCCGTCTCGACATGCACTATCGCGGCGTGCCCGCCGCGGACGTCGCGGCCGCGTTGCAAAGCAGCGAAAATGGCACGCCGTTGCTCCAGGGCGGCACGGTCGATGTGGCCTTTGACGGCACCTACAACAGTGTCGACGGCACGATCGATTTCCCGCTCGACGTGACGTTGCACGACACCACCGCCAACATCGCCGGCAAAGCGGTGCCGCTTAACAATTTCACCCTGCCCGTCGGCCTCGCCGGCTCGCTCGGTAATCCGCGTATCAAGGTCGATCAAAACCAACTCGGCCGCATCGCCCAACAGGCCGGCACCCAATTGCTCAAGGACAAGGCGTCTGAAGCGATCGGCGACAAAGCCGGCGGCCTGTTCAAAGGCCTGCTCGGCGGTGGTAAAAAGACCGAAGAAAAACCGCCCGAAACTCCAGATAACGGCGGCAACTAAGCCGGCCATTTCAAAAACCCGGCTTAATAAAAGTAGCGGGAGCATCCTGCTCCCGCTCACCGCCACCCCGCCTCGACCTTTCGAGCATGAAGCTCGGGAGCTGGATGCTCCCGCTACTCTCGCGCCCGCCTTGCGACCTTGAGGCAACGGTCCGTTGTCCTGAGTTCGTTGTATCCGCGAAACGTTTTCGTCGGACCTCGTGACACTGTCCGGCGCGCCGCGCCTGTTTCGTCGTAACTGCATGTCATCCTCCGCTCCTCCGGAATCCTCGCCCTCCGCCTCACCGCCCGAACCGCGCTTCTGGGGCGCGGTCGCGCAGGCGCTGCGCGGCGAATCACATGACTACACCCACATCCGCCTCGAACGCGCCGTGCTGCTGCTCGCTGTGCCGATGGTGATCGAGATGATGATGGAGTCGCTGTTTTCCCTCGCCGACGTGTTCTGGGTTTCCCGGCTCGGACGCGATGCGGTCGCCGTCATCGGCATCACCGAATCGTTGATGACGCTGATCTATGCGGTGGCCTTCGGGATTTCCTTTGCCGCCACCGCCATCGTCGCGCGTCGCATCGGCGAAAAAGATCACCGCCGCGCCGCGCAGGCCGCCGGACAGATCGTGTTGCTCGGCACTGGTCTGGCGGTGGCGATCGGCATCGGTGCCGGCACCCAGGCCGCGCCGATCTTGCGGCTGATGGGCGCCGGCGAAGACGTGGTCGAACTCGGGCGCGGTTACACCGGACTGATGTTGGGCGGAAACATC
>CBINJL010000397.1:0-3867 GCA_966250925.1 uncultured Opitutus sp.
CTGCACACTGGTGCGCACAAGATCAACAACGCCATTGGCCAGGCCATCCTCGCCAAGCGCATGGGCAAGAAGCGCATCATCGCCGAAACCGGCGCCGGTCAGCACGGCGTCGCGACCGCGGCGGTCTGCGCGAAATTTGGGCTCAAGTGCCGCGTTTACATGGGTGCGGTCGACATGGAGCGGCAGGCGCTCAACGTGTTTCGCATGCGGCTGATGGGCGCCGAAGTGATCGGTGTCGAGGCGGGCCAGAAGACGCTTAAGGAGGCGATCAACGAAGCCATGCGCGATTGGGTGACCAATGTCCGCGAGACGCACTACATCCTCGGTTCGGCGCTCGGCTCGCATCCGTATCCGATGATGGTGCGCGATTTTCACCGCGTCATCGGACTCGAAACCAAAGCACAGATTCTCGCCGCCGAAGGCCGCCTGCCTGACGAGATGATCGCGTGCGTCGGCGGTGGCTCGAACGCGATCGGCTTTTTCTTCGAGTTTTTGGAAGACGAGGCCGTGCGTCTGGTCGGCGTGGAAGCCGGTGGCCGCGGCATCAAACGCGGCGATCATGCGGCGCGTTTTGAGGGCGGAAAACTCGGGGTGCTCCAAGGCTGCAAGACCTACATCCTGCAAAACGAGGATGGGCAGATCGAACTCACGCACTCGGTCAGCGCCGGTCTGGATTACGCGGCCATCGGACCGGAGCATGCGTTTTATCGCGATCGCAACCGCATCGGTTTCGCCTACGCCTGCGACGACGAAGTAATGGAAACATTCCAACTGCTCTCGCGGCTGGAAGGCATCATCCCGGCGCTCGAATCGACCCACGCGCTGGTGCACGGTGTGAAGCGGGCCAAGGAAATGAGCCGCGACGAAATTCTCATCATCAACCTCTCCGGCCGTGGTGACAAGGACGTGAGCCAGGTTGCCAAAATCCTCGGCGTGGAATTGCACTGAGTCCGGCGGAGCGATGCCCGGAACCGCAAGGCTCGCGATGGCCTTTGCGGTTGCGGGAATTCGCCGTGTCCGACTCCCGCAGGGAGCGGATCAACCTATATTCCGCAATTGATGTTTAACGCAAAGACTGCGGAGACCGCAAAGCACGCAAAGAAAGGCGATAAGGAAATCGTAACAACTCCGCGAACGCTCACCCTGCGGATGAATCCGAGGGAAGGCAGGTGGGGTGAAATCTCACGCTGTGAGCTCGGTGACCTCGGTGGTTGAACTGCGGTATTTGGGATCAAGGCAGCTCGTAAACTTCGACGAGGGCCTCGCCGGTGCCGCCGTCGGCGCCGCTGACTTGTGCGGTGTAGGTGCCCGGCGGCAGGGTGACGATCAAGGCGGCGTCACGGCTTTGCTGGGGCAGGGCGAAGGCGCCGGCGATTTCGAAGGCCGGGACCAGGCTGCTGTTCCAGTTGTCGTTGGTCGCAACGGGGGCACCCGCGCCGGTCAGGATTTCCAGTTTGGGGTCGGCCAGGACGCCGGGCACACCGAAGTCGCCCAAGGTAGGACCCACGGCGCGAATGAGCATCGTCTTCGGGTCGGCGCCCTGCACCACGAAACCGGCGATCAGAATGTCACTGCCTGTGCCGACGCGATTGCGGGCCGAGACATTGGCCAGCCGCCGGGTGTTGCTGTTGCCGATGTCATAGACTTCGACCAACACGGTGCCGGCCTGCGGGCCGCTGACGCGGGCGGTGCTCGGTCCGTTGAGGTCGACGCGCAGCACGGCATCCTTGCTGCCGGCATCGAGCGGGAAGGCGCCGAGTTCACCGAAGAGGGCGGCATCGGCCTGACTCCAGTCGTCGTTTGCGGCGGTCTGAACGCCGCCGGAATTGTAGAAACCAATGCTCGGATCGGGCATGGCTCCGGCCAAACCGAATTCAGCGAGCTGGGGGCCGATCGCTCGCATGAGCAGCGGTTTGGCGCCGCCCGTCATGACGAAACCGACGGTGAGCACCTGGTTGGCCGCCAACGTGGTGCGGACCGACAGATTGGGCAGGCGCGCGGTGGGCTCCTGCAGGACTTTGAGGGCAGCGGAGTTGCTGGAAACGGCACCACCGGCGTTGCTCACATGCACCCGGAAGCGATGCCCGTCGACCTGGGCCGAAGGAGCGACGACCAGCGTGGCGCTGGCAGAGCCGGTGAAACCGCCGTTGTCGCCCAACGTGGTCCAGTTCGCGCCGGCATCGGTGGAGCGTTGCCAAGCATAGGTGACCGCCGCCGGCCCGGAAACCGCGACACTGAAAAAGGCCGGCCCCCCGGCCAACACGGCCACATCGGTCGGCTGCTGGGTAATGACGGGAGCATCGGGCGTGGCGCCGGCCGCTCCGTTGGTGAGGATGACGCCATCTTCTCCCACGGCGACGAACCGGGTGGCGTTCCAAGCAATGTTATTCAGCCTCGCCGAAGTGCCGGAGTTTCGAGCAGTCCAAGTGATGCCATCAGCACTGGTGAGAATAGTGCCGCCGGCACCCACGGCCACCAGCAGATCGCCGGTCCACGTGACCCCGTGCAGGTCCTGACTGGTGCCTGAATTACGGCTGGTCCACGTGCTGCCGTTGGTGCTGGTGAGGATGGTGCCGCCATTGCCGACGACGACGATGGTGCTTTCGGTTGCCGTTGCATCGTTGAGATCTTGGGCGGTGCCGGTGGCGGAAATCGTCCAGTTCGCGGCGTCGAGACTGGTCATGACGACACCGTTTTCGCCGGTGACGACGAATTGATCGCCGGTCCAGTTGATGGAGAACAAATCGGCGACCGTTTGGCGCAAGTCGGCCGATGTTGTCCACGTTATGGAATCGGCGCTGGCATGAACCATGCCCCACGAGATGCCGACGAACCGGTTGCCGTCCCAAGCGACATCACGCGGTGTGGCAGAGAGCAATCGAGGGGTCCACGCAACGGCATCGGTGCTGGTGAGGATTCCGTATGCGCTCGCTCCGCTGGGTTCGGTGAGTCCCTGAGCTTCCGCCACGAACTGGTTGCCGTTCCAAAGCAGAAACCTGGTGCCGAAATTGGGAGCCGGATGAACCGTCCAGTTTTCTCCGTCGAAGCTCGTCAACGCGCCGTCGATATAGCCGGCCGCCACAAATTGATTTCCGGTCCAAAGCACGTCTCGCAAACTGCCGCGGCCGCCGTCTGAAACCGGGCGGAGGGTCCAGTCGATTCCGTCCGCCCCGCCGCCATCGGGCAATCCGAGTCCGGTCAGATCAGGCGCAGTTACGCCGAAGGTGGCGTTGGAGCTGACGATCATCGGGCCGACATGGCTGGAAGGGGCCATGGGGATGAACGTCACGGTGACGGATTGTGATTGGCCGGGCGCGATGGTGCCGGAATTCCAGTTGCCACTGAATCCCGCAGGATAGGTGATTCCGGTCACGTTGAGCGTGGCCGTGCCAAGGTTTTCAATGATGAACGTGTGATCGCGGGCGGTTCCGGTCCGTATGCTGCCGAAGGAATAATCTCCCGTCACATCGATCACTGGGGTGGGCGGGGCGGGGCTGGCGACCTCGGCCGACAATTCGGCGTAATGCAGGTAATCGTAGTCCTGGTTGGAGACGCGGCCGATTTCAGCCACGAAGCTGGTGATGAACAAGCGGCCTCCGCCGATTTGCAGGACATAGGTATCGTCGTAGCTGCGCACATGATGGACGACGTAACCGTCGTCATTCACGAGATCTCCCGCGTTGGAAAGCTGAGTTGAGGAACTCAGGTGAGTGCCGGACTTCTATATGATGAAACGCTCGAGCGCGTTGTCGAAGCCGGAGACAGTGGTGCCGCGATCGAGGGCGGCGAAGACGTCGTCGGATGTGCTCTCATGATTGACGTTGTTCAACCCGCTATAGGTTGCGAATAAGTTGGAGCGAAGGTTGT
>CBINJL010000398.1:0-3859 GCA_966250925.1 uncultured Opitutus sp.
GTCGAACTGGCGGGCATTCCTCGGCGCGACAGCTATCGCGCAGGCTGGACCTGGATTCCGCATTTTCTGCCGGCGCAGCGGCGCTGTTGGATTCCGGTGTGGTGGCAGGTGCAGCAGCGGGATGCATTGCACAGCGGATATCAGGCGGTGATGGACGTGCGGGACATTGCCACCGGCGAACGGGTGGAGTCGCGCCGCGTCGCGTTTGCCAATGAGATCACGACCGGACGCGCCTTTGCCTGGCTGCCGATGGAGCCGACGACGGCGCACACCATCGAAGTGCGGCCCGGATTGGTGTGGGACGACGTGCGCTGGTATGACGCCGAAGGCTGGTTTGCCTATCGCTCGGTGCGTTTGGTGCCGCCGCTGATCTATGTCGGCGCATTGTTGCTGGCACTCGGCGGGTGGTGGCTGAGCTGGCGAGAAACCGCAGGCTGGCAGAGTGCACCGGTGCGCATTGCGGCTCGGGTGGCTTTGCTGGCGGCGGCCGTCTGGCTGGCCACGCAGGTGGCGGTCAGCGGGTCGTGGCCGGCGGTATCGACCCTGATGGTGGTGGGCTGGCTGAAAGGGCGGCGCTGGTCATTGCCGGGACTGCGCACCTACGCGGTGATCTGGGTGTTTTTGGTTTTCGTCGAAGTGTATTGGGGGCAGATGAGCGGCGAGGTCAAAGTGCGGTCGGCGGCGACGCTGTTTTCGCTCGCAGTGTGGGCCGCGGTGTTGCTGCCCCTCGTTTGGCTGCGACGGCGAAGTCTGCGTTGGACGGTGGCCGCGATCGTGGCCTGCAGTTGGCTGCTCCTGACCACGCTGGCGGTCATCTACCATCACTTCTTCCAGGATTTTCCTTCGGTGGAAAACGCGTTGTATGCGAATCAGGTCGGCGAATTGGGTGACTCGATATTTTCACTGGTCGAGCAACGGCATATGACGCCGCTGCTGATCGGCATTGCGATGGGCGTGGTGCTGTGGTGGCCGCCCCGGCGCGATCAACGAAAGACCCAGGCGGAGAACAGGTAGAATTTGGCGAGGTAGGAGAGCGCCGAGACCAGCGTCAGAGCGGCGACGTAGGGCATCTCCACACCCGGACCGATGAGAAACGAATAGCTGACGTATTCGGCCACGCGGGAGGAACTGGCAACGACCAGAAACCGCATCGCCTGTCGCGCCGGTTTGCCGGTGCGGCCATGCGGAAAAACATGAGCGCGGCTGAAGTAGAAATTGAGCGCCATGACCAGCAGGATCATGATCGCATAAGCCGGGCGTTTGCCGAGACCGGCAACTTCCACGAGGCCCACCACGCCGAGCGTCAGGACAACATAACCGCCGAGACCGACAGCGATGAAACGCCACCAGCCGCGCCACGAACGGTTGCTGACCGGGAGGGCGGACGGGGCAGGCGGCGGAGCAGACTCAGGCATCGGCGGCGGGCACGAAACGCAGGGAAGTCGCGTTGATGCAGTAGCGTTCGTCGGTCGGCGTGTTGAAGCCTTCGCCTTCGAAAAGATGACCGAGGTGGCCGCCGCACGCGGTGCAGACGACTTCGATGCGTTCCATGCCCAGGCTCGCATCGCGGCGCAACGTGACGGCGTCGGTGTCGGCCGGGTTCCAGAAGGCGGGCCAGCCGCAGCGGGCGTCGAACTTGGTGGCGGAGGAAAAGAGCGTGGCGCCGCACCCCGTGCAAACGTAGGTGCCCGTGCCCTCGTGCTTGAAGTTTTCGTAATCGGGGCCGAACGGACGATCGGTGCCGGCCTCGCGCAGCACATGGTATTGGCGCGGTGTGAGCCGGGCGCGCCATTCGGCATCGGTGAGGCGGGTGAAGTCGGTCATGGGAGGGAAGACAGGAAGCATGGAGGAGAAAGGCAAACGGGGCTTCTTTCTTCTTTCTCTTTATTCCTTCTCTTTCTCTGACGACGCGACCGCGTCGCCCGGTTGCCGCATCACGTTCGGCCAGTTTGCATGCGGGGATAAAGAGAAAGAGAAAGACGAAAGAATAAAGATCGGTGGCGTCGGCTCACGCATCCGCCAGCTCCCGTTCCTTTTCGGTTTTGAGGCGGAGCTGGCCGCAGGCGGCGTCGATGTCGTGGCCTTTCTCGCGTCTCAATGTGACGGATACACGGGCGGCGCGGAGGACGTTGGCAAAGGCTTCCTGGCGGGCGAGCGAGGGACGTTTCCACGGCAGCCCCTCGACGGTGTTGTAGGGAATCAGATTCACGTGCGCGTGCACGTCGCGGGCGATGTCGCGGAGCGCGGCGGCCTGCTCCAGCGAGTCGTTGATATCCTCGATGAGAATGAATTCGAGCGTGACCATGCGCCCGTGTTTTTCGCCGAAGGCCTTGATCGCGGGAATGAGTTTGGCCAACGGATAGGCCTTGTTGATCGGCATGATCTGCGTGCGCACATCGTCGGTCGCACCGTGCAACGACACGGCCAGGCGGATGCCGAGCGGCGAGTCGGCCAGCTTGAGAATGTTGGGCACGAGTCCGCTGGTGGAGAGGGTGATGCGGCGCGCGCCAAAACCCAGCCCCCAGTCGGCGTTGACGATGGTCAGGGCGGTGTGGATGGCCTCGAAGTTGGCCAACGGTTCGCCCATGCCCATGACGACGATGTTGTCGAACGATGCGAGTTCCTCGCGGGCGCGCGGGGTGCGGGCGTCCTCGCGGTAGCACACGTGCAGGAGCTGGGCGACGATCTCGCCGGCGTTGAGATCGCGTTTGAGGCCCATCAGGCCGGAAGCGCAGAACTTGCAGCCCATGGCGCAGCCGACCTGGGTGGAAATGCAGATGGTCTTGCGCGAGTGTTCGAGGCCGACGCCTTCCTGCGGCGCACGGATGATGACCGTCTCGATCAGCGAACGGTCGCCGAGTTCGAGCAGGAGTTTGTCGGTGACGTCGAGCGACTGCTTGCCGTGGATGAGCGCGAGCGGGAGCAGTTCAAAGGTCTCGTCGAGCCAGGTGCGCAACGCCTTCGACAGATTCGTCATGTCGTCCCAAGTGCGGGCGCGTTTCTTGTAGAGCCAGTCGAGAATCTGTTTCGCGCGATAGGCCGGTTCGCCGCGTTCACGCAGCCGCGCCGTGAGAGACTCCAGGGTCTCGCCGGTGAGCGGCGGTTTGGCAGGCGTATAGCGGACGGGCATGACGAAAGGAACACGAACGCCCAAAGTCGGGAGAAGGAAACCACGAAATACACGAATCGCGCGAAAGCCGGCCGGACGGGGCCAACGGGGGCGCTCCTGCAATTGCATCCGCCCGGGCCGCATTCTTTTCGTGTGTTTCGCGGGTTTCGTGGTTTCAAATCACGCCACGTGAACCTTCTGCACCGGCATATTTTTTTCAGCGTGGCGATGACCTGTGCGGCGGCGGTGGGGCTTTTTGCGGCGGTGCTGATTCTGGGCAACGTGTTGAAGGACATGCTCAACTTCGCGATGAGTGGTCAGATCTCGCCGGCGACATTTTTGCAGCTCCTGGCCCTGCTGGTTCCGTATGTGGCGGCCTATGCGCTGCCGATGGGCATGCTCTCGGGCGTGCTGCTGGTGCTCGGGCGGATGTCGGCCCAGCGCGAAATCACGGCGATGCGGGCGGCCGGGCTGAGCGTGCACTACGTGGCGCGACCGATCGTGGTGCTCGGCGTGCTGGCGACGGTGGCGGCGCTGGCGGTGAACTTCGAATTCATGCCGCGGGCGCGTTCGGCGTATAAACTTATCCTGGCCGACGCGGTGCAGCGGAATCCGCTCAGTTTCATCGTGCCAAAGACCTTCGTGCGCGATTTTCCTCAGGTCGTGCTCTACGTCGAGGAGAAGGACGGAGCGGAGTTGCGCGACATCTGGTTCTGGCGATTGGACAAGGAAAACCGGGTGCGCGAACAC
>CBINJL010000399.1:0-3855 GCA_966250925.1 uncultured Opitutus sp.
GCACCATCAGTTGCGACCCAGGCCAATGCCGCCCCATCGCCAACGCCACTCAATGCGGCACGACGGGCGGCTTCCCATTGGATCACGACCAATGCCTGCGCCGCCGCCAGTGCGCGGGTTTCGCGACTTCGCCCCAGTCCCAGACCGAGCGCTCCAGCGAGCACCGCGATCAATCCGACAACCACCAGCAGTTCGATCAACGTAAAGGCGTCTCGATTCTGCGACGGAGATTTCATCGGGTTCAGCGCCAGCTCAGAACCATATCCGTCACGTCGCGACCACGTCCGGCGGAATAAAATACGACAGTCGCCCGCACGCCCCGATTCGTAGCCGCATCGGCATGGTCGGCCGGTGAGAACTCCGCGTCCTCGCCGCCGGCCGTCACCGCCGCCCAACTTCCGCCGTCGCTGGAATCGATCAGGCCATCGCGATTGGCATCAAATCGCACTCCGATATCCGTATTGCCGAAGGCATCGATCAGCCGTCCGTCGGCATCGAGCTCATCGGCGGAAAACTGATAAAAGACGATGCCTTTGCGATTACCGAGTTCCGTCGCACTCGATTCGCCATTGGTCGGGCGACCGCTCAATTCAGCCAGCAAACGCACCCCGTCGACCTTGCCGTTTACCGCGATCACCGGATAGCGGCCGTATTCCTGACGATACAGTTCCAGCGCCGTCGCCCATTGATTGAACTGCGCACGAGTCTTGGCTCGCAACGCGGCGTCGCGACCGCCGGTGATGGTGGGAATCGTGATCGCCGCCAGGATGCCGAGGATCGCAATCACGGTCAGCAATTCGATCAGGGTAAAGGCGGCGGCGCGACGACGGGGCATGATGCAGAAAAATCAGCGATGAGCGTAAACGTTGTCCAAATTGGCCGGAGCGGATTCGTCGACAGCGCCATTTGCCGTCGGTGGATCGTCGCGTCCGTCGGGACCGATTGAATACAAACGATAACCACGTTCCACCCCGGCTCCGTGCGTGCGGTAGACGTAAGGCGCGCCCCAGGGGTCGAGCAACGCATTGCCGGCAGCCGCGTGATCCGCAACGCGGAATGAAAACGCCGCCAGGTCGATCACCGCATGCAGCGCCGCGAGCGGCACCGTGTTGTCGGAACTTTCCGGATACGCCCGATACTGGCGGCGGTAGTCCTCCAATCCGGTGTGCAACGCCGCCAGTTCCGCCCGCGCCCGGTCGGTCGCCGTCCGTTGTCGTGCGCCGGCGGATACACGCAGGGCGATCGTGGCGAGCACGGCCACGATCGCCATCACGAGCAGGACTTCCAACAGCGTAAAACCCCGGCGATACGACGGCCATCCGGAGAGCAGCGGCTTCCGGATGGCTTGGGACGGATTCAGCGGGGCGGCGCGCATCGCGTTCGGTTCCGCGTCTTCATTCGCGTGCGCCGTGATTCTGAGCGGCGGCAGGGTCAGTCGTCGGCCTGCAGAGCGGCGACAACGGCGAAGTCCTCCAGGGTGGTGGTGTCGCCCTTCACTTCCTTGCCGGCGGCGATCTCCTTGAGGATGCGGCGCATGATTTTTCCGGAACGCGTCTTGGGCAGCGCGGCGGCGAAACGCACCACATCGGGCTTGGCGATCGCGCCGATTTCCTTGCCCACGTGATTGCGCAGTTCGTCCTTGAGCGCGTCGTTCGGCTCGACGCCGGACTTGAGCGTGACGAAGACCACCAACGACTGCCCCTTGAGTTCGTCCGGGCGGCCGATGGCGGCGGCCTCGGCGACCTTGGGATGCGCCACAAGGGCGCTCTCAACCTCGGCGGTGCCGAGGCGATGGCCGGAGATGTTGAGCACATCGTCGATGCGTCCGACGATCCAGAAATAGCCGTCCTTGTCCTGACGCGCGCCGTCACCGGTGAAGTAGATGCCGGGATACTCGCTGAAGTAGGTCTGCTGGAAACGTTCGTCGTCTCCCCAGAGCGTGCGCAGCATCGACGGCCACGGCTTGGCGATGATGAGTTTACCGCCGGAGCCCTTGGGAACTTCCTTGCCCTTTTCGTCCACGACCTTCGGCTGGACGCCGAAGAACGGCAGCGTGGCCGATCCCGGCTTGCACGGCGTCACGCCCGGCAGCGGCGTGATCATGATCACCCCGGTCTCGGTCTGCCACCACGTGTCGACGATGGGGCACTTCTTTTTGCCGATCATGCGGTGATACCACATCCAGGCTTCGGGATTGATCGGCTCACCGACCGAACCGAGCAGGCGCAGCGACTTGAGGCTGTGTTTCAGGACGTAATTGTCGCCCCAGCGCATGAAGGCGCGAATGGCGGTCGGCGCCGTATACAAAATCGTGATACCGTGCCGGTCGATCATCTGCCAGAAACGATCAGGGCCCGGCTGGTTCGGCGCGCCTTCGTAGAGAAACACCGTGGCGCCGTTGGAAAGCAGACCATAAACAACGTAGCTGTGACCGGTGATCCAGCCGATGTCGGCTGAGCAGAAGTAGAGGTCGTTTTCCTTGAGATCGAAGACGTAGTGCGACGACAGTTTGGCCCCGAGCAGATAGCCGGCGCTGGTATGCAGCACCCCCTTGGGTTTGCCGGTGCTGCCGGAGGTGTAGAGGATGAAGAGCGGATGCTCGGACGGAAACGCCTTGGCCTTGTGGTGATTGGGGGCGCCCAGCCAGGCATCGTGCCACCAGACGTCGCGGCCCTCGTGCATCTTCACCGCATTGCCGCAGCGTTGCAGCACGAGCACGGTCTGGACGGAAGGACATTTCTCAATGGCGGCGTCGACGGTGGCCTTCAGCTCGACAACCTTGCCCCGGCGCCAGCCTCCGTCGGCGGTGATGACGAGTTTCGCGCCGCAATCGTTGATGCGATCCTTCAGCGACTCGGAGCTGAAACCGCCGAAAACCACGGTGTGAATGGCGCCGACGCGGGCGCAGGCCAGCATGGCAAAAACCGCTTCCGGCACCATCGGCATGTAGATGGCCACCCGATCGCCCCTGCCGATGCCCATGTTTTCAAAAACGTGCGCGAGGCGGGAGACGTGAAAATAAAGCTGTTTGTAGGTGACGGTGCGCACATCGCCCGGCTCGCCTTCGAAGATCAGCGCCGCCTTGTTTTCCCGGGCGGTGCCGAGGTGGCGATCAATGCAGTTCTCGGCCACATTCAGTGTGCCGCCACCAAACCACTCGGCATGCGGGGCCTTCCATTTCAGCACGTTCTTGAACGGCTTACGCCAGACCAGCAGGTCCTTGGCCTGCTTTTCCCAGAACTTTTCTGGGGAGTTGACAGACTCCTTATAGAGTCTCTTATAGGCCGCCAAGGTGCCAAGGTTGGCTTGGCGCGCAAATTCGGCCGATGGCTTGAATACCCGCTTCTCACGGGACACTGAGGTAATCGTTTGGTCCGTCACGTTTTGGATCGCTGTGGTTAGGTGTAACTTAGGCCGCGGCACATTAAAGTCCGGGCCCGCGTGTTATCCCGTTGCCTGTCTTGAGCGTCAAGCGTGCGCCCCCGCACCCCGCGTATTCTTCGCCGCCGGCCACCGCATTTCCCCTCCCCGTCTCTCATTACCAAAATGGCAAAATCCGACACCAACGCCGAAGAGGCCTCCCAAGCTTCCGCGGATCACGATTCCCCCAACACTGCGCCCGCAGCCCAGGACGAAAACCTGCTGCAGGTGGTGGGCGTGCTCGACATCGACAAGCAAAAGGGCGGCAACGGCACCCTGCTGGACCTGCAACGCTTCGGCAAACGCCGCCCGTCCGACGTCTTCGTGCCCAAGGAGCTGATCCGCCGCTTCAAGCTGCGCCACGGCAGTCTCATCGCCGGCACCGCCTATCCCGCCGAAGGTCGCTTCCCCAACCCCAAGATGAAGTTCATCGAA
>CBINJL010000400.1:0-3841 GCA_966250925.1 uncultured Opitutus sp.
CCGCCGCCGATGATTTTGCCCAGCGTGGTGAGATCCGGCACGATACCTTCGATTTCCTGCACGCCACCGCGGGCGAGGCGGAACCCGGTCATGACTTCGTCGAAGATCAGCACGGCGCCGTGCCGGGCGGTCAGGTCGCGCAGGAATTGCAGGTAGCCGGGGTCGGGCAGGATGAGACCGACGTTGGCCGGATACGGTTCGAGGATGACACCCGCGATCCCGGCGGGATTAGCCGCGAAAGCCTGTGTCAGCGCCTCGCGATCGTTGAACGGCAGCACAATGGTTTCGCGGGCAAACGACGCCGGCACGCCAGCGCTGTCGGGATGGCCGTGGGTGAGCGCACCCGAGCCAGCCTTAATCAGTAGCGAGTCGGAATGCCCGTGATAACAGCCGGCGAATTTGATGATCTTGTCGCGGCCGGTGAAACCGCGCGCGAGCCGGATGGCCGACATGGTCGCCTCGGTGCCGCTGTTGCACATGCGAATACGCTCGATCGACGGCACCAACCGCACGATGAGCTCGGCCATTTCGACTTCATAGGGATTAGGCGTGCCAAACGACGTGCCGTTGGCCAACGCGGCGGCGATGGCGTCGCGAATCACAGGGTGATTGTGCCCATGGATCGCCGGTCCCCAGGTGCAGACGAAGTCGATCAGCTCGCGATCGTCGGCCGTAATGAGCGTGGCGCCGGAGGCCTGCTTGACGAAGAAGGGCGCGCCGCCGACGGAGCGAAAGGCGCGGACGGGAGAATTGACCCCGCCCGGGATGAGTTTCTTGGCACGTTCGAAAAGTTGTTCAGATGAATGCATTTTTTAACCACTGATGGACGCTTATCTACACTGATGGGAGCCGTTAGCGAACGCGACGACGCCAATCGAGTTTCGGAAATGCGCCAAAGTTCACCAAATAGCCAACCTTACGGCCAGTCGCTTTCAGATAGTTGAGCAATTGCGCCTCGTGCTCGGGAAGAATCGCCTTCACGGCTTTGAGTTCCACGATAATTCTATCGAGCACGATCAGGTCAGCCTCATACTGCTTTCGAAGCAGCCTGCCTTTGTAATGAATCGGCAGCTTGGGTTGAGCGCTATATGCAATTCCCCGGTCGCTCAGCTCGAATTCCAGGCTTTCTTGGTAAACCTCTTCAAGATAGCCGTTCCCCATCTCGTTATAGACTTCAAAGCAGGCGCCAATCAGAGCGTAGCCATCCGCGTCGTGCTCACTTGGGGTTTGAATATCAGTGTTCATAAGTGACGATCAGTGGTCGAGTGAGGTTGTTGGGGAAGCGGTTTTTTAACCACTGATGAGCACTTATTTTCACTGATGAAAAGCATTAGAGAACTATCTGTATCGTGCTTACTTAAGGTTTTGATATAAGTGTCAATAAGTGAAAATAAGTGGTTAAGTAAAATCGATAAGGAATGGGTTTTTAACCACTGATGGACACTTATTGGCACTTATGGGAACGGGCGAAAAAATCATGCTCACCGCATTTTTATGAGATATCGACGGCAGTGAAACTCAGTTCACGTATTTCTGCACGATGGGCAGGCGGCGGCCGACGCCGAAGGCGAGGGGCGTGATCTTGAGTCCAGGCGCGGCCTGTTTGCGTTTGTATTCGTTGAGGTCGACCTTGCGCACCATGTCGTTGACCACGGCGGCATCGAAACCGCGTGCCACCAGATCGCGCCGCGAGAGCCCTTCCTCCACGTAACCAGTCAGAATGCCGTCGAGGATTTCATACTCGGGCAGGCTGTCCTGATCCTTTTGGTCGGGGCGCAGTTCGGCGCTCGGTGGTTTCGTGATGGTGGACCAGGGAATGATTTCGCGTTCGCGATTGATCCAGCGGGCGAGGGCGTAGACCTGCGTTTTGAACACATCCGAGATTACCGCGAGTCCGCCGCACATGTCGCCGTAGAGCGTGCAGTAACCGACCGCGACTTCGCTTTTGTTGCCGGTCGTGAGCAGCAACGCGCCGAACTTGTTGGATAGCGCCATCATCAACACGCCGCGGATGCGGGCCTGCAGATTTTCCTCCGTCACATCGGGGAGGCGGCCGGTGAACAGCGGTTGCAGCGCCTGTTCGCATTGCGCCACGGCTCCGGCAATTTCCATGGTGTCAAAAGGAATGCCGAGGTTTTCCGCCAACACGCGGGCGTCATCGCGCGAGTGTTGCGACGAAATGGCCGAGGGCAGGGAAACTCCGCGCACGTTTTCCGCGCCGAACGCTTCGGCGGCGATCACCGCGACGACGGCCGAATCGATGCCACCGCTGAGCGCGACGAGCGCGCGGCGAAACCCCGATTTGAAGGCGTAGTCGCGCAACCCCAGCACGAGGGCGTCGTGCACGTCGGCCATGCCGTCTTGTGCAAAACCGGTGCCGAGCGACGGCACCGGTTCCGTCTTCGCCTCCGCCTCCGCTTCGCCAAACGCATCGACATCGACGATGGCGCTGTCTTCGCGAAACGCCGCCAGGCCGGCGCGGATGCAGCCGTCCGCATCGACTACGATCGAGCGGCCGTCGAAGACGAGTTCGTCGTTGCCGCCGATGGCGTTGACGTAGACCACCGGACATTCGAGCGCCTGGGCGGCGTCGCTGACCAGTTGCTGGCGCACCGCGTTTTTGCCGTGATGCCAGGGACTGGCGGAAAGGTTGATCATCAGATCCACGCCCTGCTGAGCGAGGCTGGCCACGGGATCGAAACGATAGCGACGGCGCGGCAGCACTTCGTCGCGAGTCCAGATGTCTTCGCAAATGGTGATGCCGACGCGTCGCCCGCCGATCTGCAGCACGGTCGGTTTTTCCGCCGGCTCGAAGTAACGATCCTCGTCAAACACGTCGTAGGTCGGCAGCAGGCACTTGCGGGCGAAACTCTGGATCGTGCCGTGTTGGCAAAGGGCGGCGGCGTTGAAAAACGGGCGGCCGGTGGCAGCGGGATTGCGTTCGAGCGCGCCGATCAGCGCGGGCACTTCGCCGATGGCGGTGGCGATTTCCAACAGCGTGCCTTCGGCATCGTCGCCGAAACGTTTTTTGAACAACAGGTCGCGCGGAGGATAACCGCAGCAGACGAGTTCGGGAAACACCACCAGTTCGGCGCCGCGGGCGACCAGATCGCGATAGGCGGCGAGGATGCGGTCGCGGTTGCCCGCGAGATCGCCGACGATGGTGTTGATTTGAGCTAAGCCGATGCGCATGGGCAAAGGGGCCAGCGTGAGGGGCGAGCCTCGCCCTGACAATGCGCAACCCGCCAAGGCGACCGCTCAACCTACACCCATTGAGATAATCGCGGCGACTTGCGCTGGGCGAATCCGCCGGCTTGGGTCGCGCCTGTCATGATCTCCCCCAAGCTCCACCGTCGGGTTTTGCGCTGCCATCGCGGGCGCATGCTCGGGTCTGTCCTGTTGTTGTCGGCCGCCGCGACGTTGTCGGGGGCCCCGGTCCGTTTCGACATGACGTCGGCGCTGGCGACGGTGGAGGAAACCAATCTCAACGTCCTGCTCAGTCGCGAGACGGTCGCGCAGGCGGTCGAATCGGCCCGCCAGTCGCGGGCCGGACTGCTGCCCGACGTGACATTCGACGCCTCGCAGCGCCGCTCGCGCTCGGCGTCGTTTGGCAGCACAGTCAGCCGCTCGGGCGTGAACAGCCGCTTCGATATGGGGCTCAACGGGCGGGTCGACCTGCTCAATCCCGCCAACATCGCCGGCTATCAGGCCGCCAAGGCAGGCATCGAAGTCGCCGAGGCCGATGCCGCCACCACGCGCGAAACGGTGCGCGCCACCGTGGCGACGGTTTATCTCCGGCACCTGCGCAACGAGGCCCGGCTCGACCTGATCGACGCCAACA
>CBINJL010000401.1:0-3840 GCA_966250925.1 uncultured Opitutus sp.
TCCCAGTCCGACAGCGCCGCGGCCAGCTCGGCCTCGACCGCCCGCACCAGCGGCTCAGCGCGCATTTCCGCCGGCAGGGTTTTCACCCACGCATCGGCTTCCGCCGCCTTGTTCTGCACCATGAGCCAGCGCGCATACGACTCCACCGTGCGGTCACTGGCCGCCGCCTTGGCATCGAGCGAGGCACGCAGCGTTTCGAGCGCCACGCCATCGACCAGCAGGCGCAGGTTGGCGAGCGTGAGATGATCGTGCAGTTGGGCTTCGGGATCGTTGACCGCCTCCTGCGCCCAGGTGCGGGCCAGCGCGGTGTCGCCTTGCGTGAGCGCATAGCCGGTAAGCTCGCGTGAGATTCGCAGGTGGTGACGCGACTGCCGGGCAAACTCGGCCAGCTCCTCCTTGGCCCCGGCCACCCGAGTCGGATCGGGATGGCGCAGGTGCAGCAGCGTCTGCGAGATCACAAAGCTTTCGTCGTCGACCGAGGTCTTGAGCCGATCAAACAGCGCGTCGGCCACCGCCGCGTTGCTGGTGTCGAGCGCAAAGGCCAGCGCGACCTGCAACGCTTCCGGGGTGTTCGCCTGCTCCGGGGTCAGCTCGGCCAGGGCGTCACGGGCGGCATTGACGTCGCTGAACAACAGCGAGCAGCGCACCAGCGCGAGCTTGTCCTCGACCGAATCCGGCAACATCTGCACCACGCGACGGCGCAGGCGCAGCGCCCGCGGCTCGCGCACCTGTTCGAGAATCTCGGCCGCGACGCGCCAGGCGTTGGGATTGCCCGGCACGGTCACCAGCGCCACGTCGAGCGCCAGCTTGGCGTTGGCCGGATCGCGTTGTTCCAAAAACTCCCGGGCCTGCGTCAGCGCACGTTGTTGTTTCCAATCCTTGTAGCGGGGCACGCCCCATTTCCAGCCGGCGACACCGGCTCCGACCAACGCGAGCGTGAGGACGGCAAGAAGCAGATTGCGGCGAAGGCGACGGCGCCGGGATTGGTAAAGCAAGGCCATGGCGAAAGCGAAGCGTGGGGATGCGGGTCGAGAGAAACCGCCAGGCGCAGACGCACCCGGTTACCCAACGAACTACTTTCGTCCGGAGAGGAAGCAAACGTGGGGAACACGTAGGCCGGGTGTCGGAATTTGCGCATGGGGCGGTAGTTCCACCCATGACAGGTGGTGATGCTCCATGCGCAAAATCCCCTGCCCGCGTGCCACCTTCAGCGCGTGAGCTTGCGGTATTTTATGCGCTGCGGGCGGTCGGCGTCGTGGCCTTTGCGGCGACGGTAATCTTCCAGATACGCGCTGTAGTTGCCGCGAAACCAGACCACTTCTGAATCGCCTTCAAACGCCAGGATGTGCGTCGCGGTGCGATCGAGAAACCAGCGGTCGTGCGACACCACCACGGCGCAGCCGGCAAACGTTTCCAAACCGTCCTCCAGCGCGCGGATCGAATTCACGTCGAGGTCGTTGGTCGGTTCGTCGAGCAGGATGAGATTCGCCCCGCTCTTCAACAGCCGCGCCAGATGCACGCGGTTGCGTTCGCCGCCGGAAAGCACACCGACTTTCTTCTGCTGGTCCGCACCGGTGAAACCAAACTGCGAGCAATAGGCGCGCGCGTTCACATCGCGGTTGCCCAGATGCAGCGTTTCCTCACCGCCGCTGATCGCCTCGTAGATCGTCTTGTCGTCGGGCAACGCATCGCGTGATTGGTCGACGTGGGCAATCTTCACCGTGGGGCCGACGCGCAGTTCGCCGGCATCCGGTTTTTCGTCGCCGATGATGAGCCGGAACAGGGTGGTTTTACCCGCACCGTTGGGACCGATCACGCCGACGATGCCGCCGGGCGGAAGCGTGAACTCCAGATTATCGAACAGCAGTTTGTCGCCGTAGGCTTTGCGCACACCCTTGGCCTCGACCACGAGGTCACCCAGCCGCGGACCGGGCGGAATCACGATTTCAAATTCCCGTTCCTTTTCCGCCACGTCCTGCTTCAACATCGCCTCGTAGGCATTGATGCGCGCCTGGCCCTTCGCCTGCCGCGCCCGCGCTGATTGGCGAATCCATTCCAACTCGCGCTGCATCGCCTTTTGCCGGCGATCCTCCGTGCGTTGCTCGATTGCCTGACGCCGCTGCTTCTGCTCCAACCAGCCGGAATAGTTGCCCTGCCAGGGAATGCCGTGGCCGCGGTCGAGTTCGAGAATCCAACCGGCGACGTTGTCCAAAAAGTAACGGTCGTGCGTCACCGCGATGACCGTGCCGGCGTAACGCGCAAGATGCTGTTCGAGCCAGTGCACGCTCTCGGCGTCGAGGTGATTGGTCGGTTCGTCGAGCAGCAGCACGTCGGGTTTTTGCAACAGCAGCCGCGCCAGCGCGACCCGACGACGTTCACCGCCTGAAAGTGTGTCGACCACGGTCTCGCCGGGCGGACACCGCAACGCCTCCAGCGCCATCTCCACCTGCGGGGCGACGTCCCACGCGTCGAGCGCGTCGATCTTCTCCTGCAGCTCGCCTTGCCGCGTCATGATCGCATCACGGGCCGCATCGTCTTCGGCGTCGTTGATCTCATCCCACGTCGCATCGTAGGCCGCGACCAGATCGGTCAACGCCTGCACGCCTTCTTCCACACAGGCCCGCACCGTCGCACCGGCGGTGAGTTGCGGTTCCTGTTCGAGCAAACCGACGGTGTAACCTTCCTCAAAATGCACCCGACCTTCGATCTCCTGATCGCGTCCCGCGAGGATGCGCATGAGCGATGATTTGCCCGCGCCGTTGAAGCCGAGCACGCCGATTTTCGCGCCGTAGTAGAACGACAGCGAGATGTCGCGGAGGATTTCCTTGCGCTCGATTTTCTTCGAGACGCGGATCATGGAAAAAATCACTTTCGGTTCGTCGGCTTTGGCCATGGGTCTAGCGATTCAGGGTGGGGTCGCGGATTCAAGCCGGGCGAGAAACTCCATCGCGTCCGCCGCCCGGGCGCCGCACATGTCCGCACTCGGCCGCAGACTCGCGCACACCGCCGGGCGCTCCGGTCTACCGAAGAGTTTGCAGCGCAGATTTTCGTCCAACTGCACGCACGGCACGCCAGCCGGTTTGCCGTAAGGCATCCCCGGAATGGGCGACGAAATCGAAGGCGCGATGCAGCACGCGCCGCAATGCGAGCGGCAGTCCATGACGAATCCGAAAACGGATCAGCGCCTTTGGGGTTTATTGCAACGTGAGTTTCACCCGTGTGCCGCCTTCGGCTGCCGGCACATTTCGCACGCGCTCGGCCGCGATGCCATTTTCGCGCAGGTAATTCGCGACCGTCGTCGCCCGCGCTGTCGCCAATTGCGTCAACATCGCCGGCGCGACCTCGATCCGCGACAGCAGGCGGGCCTCGATCGTTTCCACCGGCAGCGCGGGCAACTCCGCCGGTGCCGGCGTGGGCTCAGCCGGACTGTTGGTGGCCACCGCTTCCGGCACATCGGTCGCAGTCGTCTCGTCGGACTTCGGTTCTTCGTCGCGGAAAACCCGACGCAACCAGCCCAGCAGGGACTCGTCGACCGGCGCGTTGGGTTTCGCCGCCGGACGCGAGTCCGCGCCAGTGGATGCGTTGCCCGGGGCAGCCTCCGTTGCCGCCGGGGTCGCCGGCGCTGATGGCGGTGGCAACGTGCCCTGCGGATCGATCGGCAATTCGCCAAACTCTTCCCGATAAAGCTCCACCAACGCCACCCGCCGCGCCTGCCCCGGATTGTTCGCCGCGGCCGCCTCGACTCCGGCGGCTGTCATCACCGCACGCAGCCGCTGTTCCAGAATCACCGGACGCAGACCGGTCTCGTCGCGCTCCGCATCAAATTGCCCGCCGACACCG
>CBINJL010000402.1:0-3831 GCA_966250925.1 uncultured Opitutus sp.
ACGGCCGCGGCTCCCGCGCCAAAAATTTCCGCAGATGCCCGTCAATCCGGCCCAGATGCCGCACCGAGCCGACCAGCAGCGCCTGCACCTGCGCGCGTTCGCCCGGGCCCAGCTCCGAGGGCAACGACTCCAGCAGCCAGTCCAGCCGTTCCTCGTCGTCGCGCCACTTCACCAGCAGGCGAACCGCCCAGTTCCAGGACGTGAAGACAGAGGGCGTGGCGGATTCCGATTCAATCATCCGGCGCACGATTCCCGGCCCGACGCCGCCTGCCAAGCCCGAACCCAGCGATTCCGGCTCCGGCCCGAGCCGCCTGTTGACAGCCCCCCCTCCGATCCTCTCCAATGACCAATTCAGTCGAAAAGTCCCTTGTTATGAATTTCGAAGCCGTATCCGCACTCATCGCGAAAAAACCGTCGCTCAAAGCCGCCGCAGACAAGCTGGAGTCCATGGAGCCAGAAGCCTATGTGATTCACCAAAGCTGGGGCTTCGGCCAAATCAAGAGCTACGACGCGGCCGCGGGACGCCTCATCATCGACTTCAAGGGCAAGCCCGGCCACGCGATGGATCCGGCGTTCTGCGTCAACACCATGGAAGTGCTGGCGCCCAACCACATCCTCGCCCGCAAGGAAACCGAGGCCGAGGTCGTGGCTGAGTTGATCGAAAAGAATCCGGCTCAATTGGTCGTCGAATCCCTCCAAGCCTACCCGAATCAATCCACCACCGCGATCGATCTCGAACTCACCCTGACGCAGGTGGTCGGCGAGGCGAAGTTCAAGAAGTGGTGGTCCGCCGCCAAGAAGGTCATCGCCAAGGACCCGCGCATCGCCGTGCCAGCCAAGAAGACCGAGCTCTACGTCCTGCGCGAGACTCCGGTCTCGGCCAAGGACGAGCTGATCGAGTCCTTCCAGGGCACCCGCTCCGCCCGCCGCCGCATTTCCATTGCCGAAAAACTGCTCAGCGCCGTCGACGAAGGCGAGGACCAGGAGGAATTGCAGAACGTGCTCGAAGCCGTGACCGAGGCCGTGCGCGAATCCAACCAGCTCACTCCGGCCGAGCGCCTCTACGGCGCCGCCATCCGCGACGATCTGGCCAAGCTCGCCGGCGTCGAGGCGTCAGTGCTCCAGCCGTCGCAGGGCGAAATCATCGCCGATGTGCGCGACCTGCTCGATATCGCCGATTCCATTCCGGTCGGTTTCCAGAGCCGTTTCCTCGAACTGATCAAGGAGACGCACCCGATCGAGTGCCGCGACATCGTCTTCAATCTGCTCAAGTCCAGCCAGGGCAAGTTCACCACCGAGTGCATCAACTTCCTCGTCGAAAACGGCTACGCCGACGACCTCGCCGAGACCTTCAAGCGCTGGCAGGTTGAACAAAATCTCCGCGCCCCGGTGCTGCTGTGGATCGTCAAGAACCGCCACTCGAAGAAATTCGCCAAGCTGCTCAACGACCTCATCACCCCGCGTCTGCTCAGCGCCATCTTCTTCGCCATCGATTACGAGGCGCTGCAGGCCGCTTCGGCCCGCCGCATTCCGCTGGCCGACATCCTCAGCGATGACCCGGACCTGATTGCCGACCTCCTCTCGACCGCCGATCCGGAAACCGCCCGCGACCTCGCCAACACCCTCATGCTCAACCAGGGCTTCGAGGAGCTGACCAAGAAGTCGCTGCTGGCCCGCTTCATCAAAATCTTCCCGGCCATCCAGTCGTTGGTGGCCGGCGACGCCGAGGGCAAGGAGGAGGCGTTGCTCGTCTCCAAGGCCAGCTACGAACGCCGCCGCGAGGAATACGATCTTATCGTCACCAAGAAGATTCCGGAAAACTCCAAGGCCATCGCCACCGCCCGCGAGCACGGCGACCTCAAGGAAAACTCCGAATACAAGATGGCGAAGCAGGACCAGTCCGTGCTGATGGCCCAGAAGTCGCAGCTCGAAAAGGATCTCGGCCGCGCCCGCATCACCGACTTCTCCGAAGCCGCCACCGACATGGTCGGCGTCGGCTCGATCGTCTCGCTCAAGAACCTCGGCACCGGCCAGACGCCGACCTACAAGGTCCTCGGCGCCTGGGATTCCGATCCGGACAATTTCGTCATCGCTTACAAGACCCCGCTCGGCCAGGCCCTGCTCGGCAAGCGCGTCGGCGAACAGGTCAAGGTCAAGATCGGCAGCACCGAGGAGAGCTACGAGCTCACCGCCCTCGCCCGCTACGCCGACCAGAAATAACGCGTTCGACGCGGCCCGCGCCGCCCCCGTTTTCAGGCTCAACGCCGGTTCCTCCCCTGGACCGGCGTTGTTTTTTGCTTTCCGCCACGCGCCGCTTGCCAACTTAATCGGCGCGTTGAACGCCACTTGGGACACCCTGAAGCTGCTCTCCGACCCCACCCGGGTCCGCCTGCTCTCCCTCCTGCGCGAGGAGGAGCTGTCCGTCAGCGAACTGGAAGAGATCCTGGGCATGGCCCAATCACGCATCTCCTCGCAACTGGCCCAGTTGCGCGGCAGTGAATTGGTGCGCGATCGCCGCGACGGCAAAAAGGCCTACTACGCGCTCCATCCGCGCCTGCCCACCGCCGTCGCCGCCCTGGTCGAAGCCGCCTGCGCCGCCGTGGTCGATCAACCGGAACTGGCCGAAGACCGCTCCAGCCTCGAACGCGTGCTGCAAAAACGCCGCGCCCACCAGGAACAGTATTTTAATCTCATCGCCGGCAAGCTGGGCAAAAACTACTGCCCCGGCCGCTCCTGGGAAGCGATCGGCCACCTCGCCCTGCGACTCGCCCCGCGGATTGTCATCGCGGACCTCGGCGCCGGCGAAGGCCTCATTTCCCAATTGCTCGCCCGCCGCGCGGCCAAGGTCTGGTGCATCGACAACTCCCCGCGCATGGTCGAAGTGGGCACCGAACTGGCCAAGAAGAACGGACTGGCCAACCTCGCCTACAAAGTCGGCGACATCGAAAAAGTGCCCCTGCCCGATTCGTCGGTCGATCTCGCCATCCTCAGTCAGGCCCTGCATCACGCCCGCCACCCTCAGACTGCGGTCAACGAAGCCGCCCGCATCCTGCGTCCCGGCGGCCAGATCCTGATTCTCGACCTGAAGGAGCACACCTTCGAAAAGGCGCACGAACTCTACGCCGACGTCTGGCTCGGGTTCAGCGAAAACACCCTGCACGGCTTTCTGCGTGAAGCGGGCTTCGACAATGTCGATGTCTCGCTCGTCAGCCGCGAGGACGAGGAACCGTGGTTCGCCACGCTCCTCGCCAGCGGCAGCAAGCCGGAAGCGGACTGAAGTCCTAACCCGGCACAGCCGAAACCCAGTAGCCTCGAATCTTTCTGTCGCCCGCGAAACTGGGAGGCAGTCACTTGAAGAAGTATCGTCGCAAAACGGCCGGACTCCCGACCTGCCCACACGCCACTCCGCCGCAATCCACGCTTTCGCCTCCGGCTCAAGCGCGGCTACCCACTCCACTGCACGCACACTCCGCACGCACCCCGTAGCCGCGTTGGAGCGCAGCGACAACGTGGCCCCGCCTGCCTCTCCGTTTTCCAGCTTCTCCCACCACAGCTCACCTCAACCCGGCACAGCCGAAACCACAGCACCTCGAATCTTTCTGTCGCCCGCGAAACTGGGAGGCAGTCACTTACCGCATTACCGTCGGAAACATGGTCGTTGTTCACAGGTGAAGTCCTACCTGCGAAAAGCAGGCGGGGCGTATCAATGCTAAGGCCCGGCACCGTCGTGATCCGTAGGCCGTCAGCTCGCTGACGCTCCACTTCCTCCAGGAGTCTCTCTCCGGAAAAACAAGAAGGGCGTCCCAGCAATGGACGCCCTTCAAGACCTAA
>CBINJL010000403.1:0-3822 GCA_966250925.1 uncultured Opitutus sp.
TCAACGCCGGCGGAATGGTTTCCACCCGGGTTTCGCCGAAGTTTTTGACCAATGATTTTCAGTTGGTGCGCACGGCGTGCCAGACGGCGAGGCAGCGGCGGATCAAGCCGGCGAGTTCGGCCAGCGGCACCATGTTGGGGCCGTCACTGATGGCTTCGGCCGGATTGGGATGCGTTTCGAGAAACAGGCCGGAGGCGCCGGCGGCGAGCGCCGCCTTGGCCAGCGGTTCGACAAACTCGCGCTGACCGCTGCTCTTGCCGCCGCCCGCGCCGGGGAGCTGCACGCTGTGGGTGGCGTCGAGAATCGTCGGATAACCGTTGGCGGCCATGATCGGAAACCCGCGCATGTCGACGACGAGATTTTGATAACCGAAGGTGGCGCCGCGTTCGGTCTGCCAGATTTCGGCCGCGCCGCCGTCGCGCAGTTTGCCGACCACATGCACCATGTCGACCGGGGCGAGGAACTGGCCCTTCTTGACGTTGACGGTGCGACCGGTGCGGGCGGCGGCGAGGAGGAGATCGGTCTGGCGGCAGAGAAAGGCCGGAATCTGCAGCACGTCGGCGACTTCCGCCACGGGCCCGCACTGCGCCTCGTTATGGATGTCGGTTACGACCGGAAACCCGAATTCGCGTTTCACCAGTGCGAGCAGTTCGAGCCCCGCCTCCATGCCCGTGCCGCGATCGCCGGCGATGGAGGTGCGGTTGGCTTTGTCGAACGAGCCCTTGAAGACGATGTTGAGCTCGGGGTGCGCCGCGCGCAGGCGGGCGAGCTCGGTCGCGACCGTGCGGCAGACGGTTTCGTTTTCGAGCGAACAGGGCCCGGCCAGCAGGAGCAGTTTATCAGGAACGAACAACATGGGCGGAAAACGGGGAAGTGATGACTCTGCCCACGGAACACCCGGATCACACGGAATAATCCGGAAACCCAAAAGGCATGTTGTCCGTGTATTCCGCGGGTTCCGTGGGGAATAAACTCAGGCGGCGGACGGTTTGTCGCCCTTGGCCGGAGCGGCGACGGCGGATTTTTTGGCCGGTTTCTTTTTGGCGGATTTCTTAACCTTGGCCGACTTGGCGGCTTTTGGCGCGGCGGCGGTCGACTTCGGGGTCGCGGCCTGGCGCTTGAGCGCGGCCTTGATGAAGGCGGCGAACAGCGGGTGCGCCTCGTTGGGCTTGGATTGGAATTCCGGGTGGAACTGCACCGCGACGAACCACGGATGATTCTTGATTTCGACGATCTCGACCAGGTTGCGGCGCGGGTTGATGCCGCTGATGACCATGCCGGCGCGCTGCATGGCACCGACGTAGGCGTTGTTGACCTCAAAACGGTGGCGGTGGCGTTCGCGCACGTAGTCGGCACCGTAGGCCTTGCGGGCGTGCGTGCCGGGCTGGAGGTGACATTCGTAGCTGCCGAGGCGCATGGTCGCGCCCTTGTCCACGATCTTCTTCTGTTCCTCCATCATGGTGATGACGGGCTCGGTCGAGTCGGGGGCGAACTCCAGCGAGTTGGCGTCCTTGAGCTTGAGCACGTTGCGGCAGAACTCGATCACCGCGATCTGCAGGCCAAGACAAAGGCCGTAGTAAGGCACGTTGTTTTCACGGGCAAACTTCGCCGCGGCGATCTTGCCCTCGGTGCCGCGATCGCCGAATCCGCCGGGGACGAGGATGCCGTCGAGATCCTTGAGCAGGGCGAGACCGTTGCGCGCCTCCAGGTCCTCGGCGTCGATGCGGCGACTGTTGACCCGGCAGTGATTGGCGATGCCGGCGTGCGTGATCGATTCGTAAACCGATTTGTAGGCGTCCTGCAGCTCGATGTATTTGCCGACGACGCCGATCGTGACCTCGTTGCGCGGGTTGTTGATGCGGTGAACGATGTCGTTCCACGGGTTCTTGTCCGGCATCGGTCGCTTCATGCCGAAGAGCTCGACCACGAGTTCGTCCATGCCCTCGCGTTGCAAAGCCAGCGGCAGCTCGTAGATCGACGCCACGTCGCGACATTCGATCACCGCCTTCACCGGCACGTTGCAGAACATGGAAATCTTGTCGCGCAATCCGTGATCCATCTCGTGCTCGCAACGGCAGACCACCATGTGCGGCTGGATGCCGATCTCGCGCAGCTTCGCCACGGACTGCTGGGTCGGCTTGGTCTTCAATTCGCCCGCCGCGCCGAGATACGGCACCAGCGTGACGTGAATGAAGAGGCAGTCGCGCGGGCCAACCTCGAGGGCGAACTGGCGCATGGCTTCGAGGAAGGGCAGGCCTTCGATGTCGCCGGTGGTGCCGCCGATTTCGGTGATGAGGATGTCGACGTCCTTCGCTCCCTGGTAGATGCGCTCCTTGATCTCATTGGTCACGTGCGGGATCACCTGCACGGTTTTGCCAAGGTAGAGCCCGCGGCGTTCGTTTTGGATCACGCTTTCGTAAACCTGGCCCGAGGACAGGCTGTTGAGCCGGGAAAGTTTGCCACTGGTGAAGCGCTCGTAGTGACCGAGATCGAGGTCCGTCTCCGCGCCGTCTTCCAACACATAGACTTCGCCGTGCTGGTAGGGGCTCATCGTGCCGGGATCGACGTTGAGATAGGGATCGAACTTCTGGATGCGCACGCGCAGACCGCGGACCTCCAGCAGCGCCCCGAGGGCCGCCGCGGTCAGGCCCTTGCCCAAGGACGAAACCACCCCACCCGTCACGAAAATATACTTCATCCGAACGGGTTAATTGGCCGGACGGAGTCGAGACAAGAAAAAGCTCCCGGCATCACGTCGATGCCCGCCTCGCTGAGCGCCCTTTCGCGCCGCCTTCAGACCCGCCCCATCCACCAATATACACCACCCACCACCACCGCGATCATCGACAGGGCGATGAGCAGGTAAACGGTCCACTTGAGCAGCTTGCCGAAGATCCACAGCAGCGCCAGCGCCACGATCACGCCACAGGTCGCCACCAGCCAACGTGGATACGCGCCAAGGTTTTGCATCGCGGCTTGAAGCTGTTCGGGCATGCCGCTCAAGCAAACGCCCTTCCCGCTCGGCGCCAAGCAATTCCCCGCTTGCCACCACGACGCCTCGGCGCCCCAACTGATCCTTCGTGCAATCCAAACCGCAAGTTCTCGCCTGGCTCACCTGTGACGGCGTCCACATCGACCCCGCCACCGGCAAGCACACCATCCTGGGCATTTTTTCCAACATCCATGCCCGCCAGTTTCCCTTCACCCACCCCTACATGGTGTGGTTTCTCACCTTGAGCGACGTGCCCGTCGGTGAGCACAAAATCCGCATCGCGATGGGCGTGGACCCGACCCAGATGCAGGCTCTGATCGAACGTCCGTTTGAATCCAAGGGACCGTTGCAACGCATCAACCTCATCAACGAGGTCCGCAACCTCACCTTCCCCGGTCCGGGCGAATACAGCATCCTGATCGAAATCGACGAGGAGCCGCTGCTCGCCACCAACATCCACGTCGTCGGCCCGCCTCCGGCCCGCCCGCAGGCCTGATTTTCCCGTCAACGCTTCCCGCTTCGCTCCCATTTTCGTCATGTCTGATTCGCCCGCTACCGCCTCTTTCGACCTCATCGGCGTCGGTTCGCCCATCATGGATCTGCTCGCGCCCGTGCCCGAGGAGTTTCTCACTCACCACGTCAAAGGCGACAAGGGCGGCATGGTGCTCGTCGACAGCACCGAAATGGGCGCGATCCTGGCCAATCTCGCCACCTCGCCCGCCACGTCCACCGGCGGTTCCGCCGCCAACGCCACGCTCAACGCCACCCGCCTCGGCCTGCGCACGACCTATCTCGGCAAGCTCGGCAACTGCGAGGTCGCCGCCGCCTAC
>CBINJL010000404.1:0-3820 GCA_966250925.1 uncultured Opitutus sp.
GTGCGTAATCTGCTGCGCAACGACACCGACGCCGAGGAAGTGACGCAGGACACCTTCGTCCGCGCCTATCGTGGGTTGTCCCGCTTCCGCGGGGATGCCTCGCTCACGACGTGGCTGCACCGCATCGCCACCAATCTCGCCCGCAACCGCTACTGGTATTTCTTCCGCCGCCGCCGCCAGGATACGATCTCGCTCGATTTCGTGCCGGCCGATGGCGAAGAAGCCCCGCTGCTCAACACCATGGTGAGCGAGGATCTTGATCCCTGCCAGCAGTCCACCCAGGAAGAGTTCGTTCACGCCGTGCGTTCGTGCGTCGAGCGCATCGACCCGGTGTTTCGCGAAGCGCTCGAACTGCGCGCCGGCAAGGGCATGTCCTACGGCGAAATTTCGCGCCGCACCGGCGTGCCGGTTGGCACGGTGAAAAGCCGCATCGCCCGCGCCCGCCGCGAGCTCAAACAACGTCTCGCCGCCGTCATGCCCGACATGGCGGAAGCGACCTCGTTGAGCGACTTCTTCGAAGGCGAACGCCGCTAATCCATTTGGGTCGCGTTGCAGCGGCGCAGCCCTGTGCCGCATCGACGCGATTTCCAGAAGTCAGAGTCTATTCTTCTTCTGCCCCGTGGTGCGTATTCTCGCGCCACGGGGTTTTTCGTAGGCAAGATAGTCCGGCGGCACGGCCCCCGAATTGCGCAGTTCTCGGATATCCAGAGACGGCAGGAACCCGTAGGCATATATCCCCAGAAATGCCGGGCTTTTTGCAAATCTGAGCGCTATCAATCCGATGCATATCGCGGCAATTCACCGCATCCCACTTCGGCGCTCCTGAAACGACTGAAAGTTTTAACTATCTATTACTCATTTAGTTAAAATGAATTTTTCTCCCTAAAACCACTGCTGGCACGGGCAAGGCGAAAGGGGCAGGCAACCTCCAACCGAGGATATCATCATGAACATCAAAAACCATCGCCCCGCCGCGATCGCCCTGATCGCTTCCGCCCTCTCCCCGCTCGCTTTTGCCCAGATCTCGGGCGCGGTAGAGTCCGCCACCAACGCCACCGCCGCGGCCAATGTCGCCGCTCAAGTCACCGCCAACGCCAACCAGGCCGCGAATGCGGCCGCCAATGCCGCCGCCCAGACGCAGGCGCAGCTCGCCGCCGCGGGCAGCGCCGCCACCAACGCCGCCAACCAAGCCGCGCAACAGGCTGCCAGCACCGCCACCAATGCCGCCACCAACGCGGCCGTGAATGCGGGCAACGCGGTCAACGCCGCCGCCACCACGGCCGGCAACTCCGTGAACGCGGCCGCCAACACCGCGGCCAACACCGCCGGTAACGCGGCGCTCAACGCCCAGGCCGGCGTCAACAACGCCAACGCGTCGCTCTCCGGCGCCGTCAACCACAACGCCAACGCCGCCATCGACACCACCGCCGGCACGCTCCCGCGCGTGCGGGGCAGCGTCGACGGCGAAGTGAGCTCCGCCGCCAACGCCACGTTGCCCGGCCTGAGTGTGAACCAGTCCCTCAATCAGCGTTTTGCTACGTCCTTCGACAGCACCGCGACCATTGAGCAGGTCAACGCCGCCTCGATCGAGACCCGCGACCGCGTGCTCTCCCAGGTTGAGGCTCGCGTCGAAACCACCGGTCAGGTCATGAGCCAGATTCAGGCCGAGGCCCGCCAGCTCCAGGGTGAAGCCCGCGAGCGTTACATGGAAGCCGTCGCCAACTATCGCGAAGCCCGCGCCGACGTGCAGGCCAATGTGCGCGAAGCCCGCGCCGCCGCCGATGCCCGCTTCGAAGATGCCCGCGAGGAACTCTCCGACAGCCTTGAGGCTTACGCCGAGGCCGGCGCCGAAGTCGAAGCCGCCGCCAGCGGCAGCGCCAACGTCCGCGGTTAATCGCGCCATCACGCGCGCTCGCACCGTGTAAACGTCATCCCGAACTCCGTCGGCGCCAGCCTCGTCTCGTGCAGGTTGGCGCCGACGCGTTTGTGGAAAACGGCCAGCTCTCTCAACTCCCACGCTCTCCCGACTCCTTTCACCACCATGACCACATTTCCCTTTCTTAATTCCGCGGGGTCTGCCGCATTCGCCTCGCAGCCAACGTGCCGTCGTCTCGGCGCCACCGCCCTGCTGCTCGCCTGCGGCGCCGGCACCCTCGGCGCCCAGACCGCACCCGCGCCGACCGTTGTTCACAAAATCGAATCCGGCGTGAGCTACAGCCGCGGCGATTACGGCCTCACCGAAGACACCGAGGTCTTTGTTGTGCTGGCCACCTACGTGCTCGATGCCTCATCCTGGCGCCTGCGCGCGACATTGCCCTGGCTGCACATCAGCGGCCCGGCGGCGGTCGTGGCCAACGGCACCGGCTCGATCGGCGGCCCCGTCCGCCCCACCGACGCCAGCGAATCGGGCTTTGGCGACTCGATGCTCAGTCTGACTTACAAAATCAATCCGCTCAGCGACGGCCTGCGCACGGACTTCACCGCCAAGGTCAAGGCGCCGACCGGCGACGAAGACCGCGGCCTCGGCACCGGCGAATTCGACTACTACGCGCAGTTGGATTTCTACCGCAGCTTCAACGGCACCACGCCGTTCTTCAACGCCGGTTACCGCTACCTCGGCGATGGCCTCTACCAACTCGACGACGGATTCTACGCCTCGGGCGGCGTGGTCGTGCCGTTGTCGGACCCGAGCAGCATCGGTGCGGCCGTCGACTGGCGTGAAGCTATCGTGCCCGGCGGCGACGACGCCGTCGAAGCGACCGCCTTTTATTTCACCCGGATCAACACGGCCTGGACCGCGACGATCTACGGACAGAAGGGCTTCACCGACGCCAGTCCCGACTACGGCGCCGGCGCCTCCTTCTCCTTCCAGTTCTGAGAACACCTACATTCGCCTGTCAGCAATCGGTGCGTGCATCGGTTGCGCGGAGCGAAGCCGCCCGGATCGTGTGCACGGTCCGGGCGGTTTTTCATTCGCCCCGCCAACCCACGGAGCCTACGACTTTCCTTTCGTGAATTTGGGTTCGGATAATTTTAAGCATCGCCGGTCGTCACCCGGTCGGGCGATTGGGATGGACCGTCGCCGTTGGTGAGTCTTGATGAAAAACGAATGACCGCGCTCCAGCGTCTCAATCAACGGATCAGCTCTTGGCACCGCGGTTTCATCCTGGCAGCCGGCGCGTTGCTCATGGTCGCCTTGTGCGTGGGGCTCTACACCGCCCGCAGCACGCAACATCGCATGCTGCAGGTCACGCACTCGCACGCCGTGCTGGCGAAGACGCACGAGACGCTCGCGCTGTTGCGCAATGCCGAGAGCGAGCAGCGCGGTTACCTCATCACGGGCGGCCGCGGCTACGGCGATGCGGCGGAGGACTACGCCAAACAACTCGACGTCGCGCTCGACGAACTCAGTGCGATGGTTGCCGACAATCCGATCCAAACGGAGCGCACCCAGAAACTGCGCGAACTGATTTATTCCCGCCTGACCGAGTTGCGCGGCGCCGCCCAGGGCAATCGCCGCACTTCCCTCCCCGAGCTGCGGCTGCTCCTCGGCGCCGAAAGCGAAGTGCGCCTCATGGCTGACATCCGCCGTATCCACGGAGAAATGACAGCCGCCGAGGAGACGCTGCTCATGCAGCGTAACGCCAACATGAACACCGAGCTCGAGGTCGCGAAGATCACCATCCTGATCTCCGGCGGACTCGCCCTGCTGCTCGGCCTGCAGGCCTTCGTGGTGATGCGCCGCGCCCTGGTGTCGCTCAATCGCGAGGCCGAACTGCTGCGCCAGAAGGAAAACGCCGAAACCGCCGACCGCGAAAAG
>CBINJL010000405.1:0-3820 GCA_966250925.1 uncultured Opitutus sp.
GCCGCCGCCACCCGCATCCTGCTGCCGTTGCACCTCGCCTTCAATCGCCTCGTGCCCGCCACGCGCGCCGGCTTGATCTGGCTGCTGCTGGGCAACCTCTCCGTGCCCGCCGGGATAATGATGCTGTCCGACGGCGGACCACCTCCCGGCATCCTCCACGCCGCCCGGACCGAGTCGGGCGACTTCGTGCTGCGGCCACTCGATGGCTGGTATGGGGTCGAACACGCCAAGAATCACTCCTGGACCTGGACGGCTGGGGATGGCTCGTTCGAACTGCACCGCTACGGCACGAGCACCGCGCCGACTCCTGATCTTCATTTCAACCTCGTCGGCTTCATTCCCTGCGACGTCACCGTGCGGCACGGGGATGTGGAGCTGTGGAGCGGTTATGCTCAACCCGGCGGCGTTCCTGTCCGCATCCCGCTCGACGGCATCACCTTTTCGCCCGGCCAGCCAGTGCGCCTGCAGTTTCTCACCCGCACGGCCCCTGCCCGTGAAGGCCTGGGAGCCGACGCCCGCAGTCTGGCGTTTGCGGTCTACGATCCGCGGTTTCTGCCTCCGGGCTCGGACTAAAGAGTTTACCTGCCGGAGAGGGGCGTTGCCCCACAATCAGGGCACTTCGTAAAACGGATTGGGGACTTTGAAGGTGCGTTCGGCGTGGCCACCGGCGAGGTCGCTTTCCTGGTCGCCGATGCTGGCCACGATGGTCCAGCCGTCGGCCTCCAACTGCGCACGCCGTTTGGCTTTGCGCTCGGCCGCGGTCGGCGCGGTGTCCTCGGCTCCCTTCAAAATGAGTTGTTCATAATCCCCCATGCCGACCTGGTGAAGATTGCGCGTCGTGCCTTCGCGCTCCTGCGGGTCTTCTCGGCCGGTGATAAAAATCACGGCGAAATCGAGCGCGCGGGCGACGCGATAAACTTCGCGCATCGGCCGCAGGGGCGGCGCCGCCGCCTGCTCGACCCACACCAGCCAATCGGGAGGATTGTAACCGAAGTCCTCGCGCACCATCTGGGGGTAATTGGACAACACCGTTTCATCGATGTCGAAAACCACGGCCAGTTTTTCGTCCTCTCCGCGCTCCGCCGCGCGTTCGCGCAACCACACGATCGCCTGATCGGCCACGATCCGCACATCGGCCTCGTAGGCCCCGCTGGCGTGGTAGGACTTCACCGCAGCCTTGGCGCGGGAAAGATTCAGCGGCGCTTCGGCGGTAAGCCCCGCCGCAATCCCCGCCAGCACCGCCCCTTGAATTATCCATCGCATGCGCATGGCGCGAGCAAAGCGCCTGCCCTCCCGGCGTCAAACCGACGCGCGCCCCGGCTCCACTCAGTGTCCGCCCACCGGCATGTGGGCAAACAGGCCGTCGACCGAAAATGGCTTTTCGAGCACCTGCACGCGTTCCCCAAAACGCCGCGCCGCGCCCTGCAACTGTTCCGGCTCTCCACTGCAGGCCAGCACCGCCGGTGCATCCGGTTCGGCAAAAAGCCGGTCCATCAGCCCCACTCCATCGAGCCGTGGCATGGTGAGATCGGTGATGACGAGACCGATTTCGGCGCGGTGGCGTTGCCAATGGCGCCAGGCCGATTCGCCGTCCGCCGCGGCGAAGACCACAAATCCGGCGTGATTGAGCGCCCGCCGCAAAAACGACAGCACCAGTGGTTCGTCGTCGACGATCAGCACGGCGGCGCGCCCGGGCGAAACCGGCGGCGCGGAAGGAGAACTGCAACCGATGATGGCCACGTGGTCTCCGACCGGATACAGGCGCGAGGGAGCCCGCAAAAAGTTGTAAATGAAAAGTCCCGCCGCAGTCGAAAACGCGAGCGGGACCGATCGGCCGAGAGGCAACATGCGGTCGTCGGCGAGCGACGACCCTGCGCGGGGCAGCGCACGCAACGTAGGGCGTTCGCTTGCGAATGCTGCGCGGGGGAGTGGCGGTGTATGGAGCCCCACTCCTCCGCACCCGGGCTTTGCAAGCAAAGCCCCTACAGCGCACACACCTCGTTCTCTTTCTCGTAATCGTTCTTGTTCTCGAAACCGCTCCGCCCCACTCCTCCGCAGCCGGTCGTCGGCGAGCGAGACCCTACACCAGACCGTCCGCGAAACGAGGCCGGACGCTCAGTTGCCGCCGATGGGCTTGTCCAGATCCTGCAAGGCCAGCAGCACCCGCAATTCCTCGGTGTTGTAGGGCTTGAACATCAAGCGCACCCGCTCGCCCCACTGGTGCCGCACTGCGTCGAGTTCATCGAGCAAGGCGCTGGCCGCCACCACCCGCATGGTCGGATCAATCTCGAACACCCGCTCAATCAGACCCGTGCCGCCCATGCCCGACATGCGCAGGTCGGTGAACACAAAATCGATGCGCTCGCGGTGGGTTTTGAACAGCTCCAGCGCCTCGTTCGGCTCCTCGGCCTTGATCACTTCGCAACCGAGTTCCTGCAGCCGCAGGGCGGTGATTTCGAGCAATCCACGCTCGTCCTCCACGAGGAGCACGACGCGACCGGGTGGGTTGTTTTCGGCACTCATGAGCGGGATGGACCCGGAGCCAATACGCGCGTTCCGTCGACGGCGAGGCTTATTCGCACGCCGACATGGAGTTGCGACCACCCGCGCCCCGCCGGCGAGCGAGGCCGCCCGTCAGCCTTCCTCACCGGCGCCGAGGACCTTCGTGACTTTGCGCACGGGATACTTGGTCACGGTGACGCCCTTCGCGCCGCGGGTGCTGACCGGCAGGCCGCCGAGGTCGAACTCGAAATCCTTCACCCGCGCGCTGCAGCGCCCGCTGAGCTGGATGCGAATCTTGCCCGGCATGGAGGCCTCGTTCTTGGTCGCATCAAAATAGACGACTTTCGAACCTTCGCTGGCGACGAGCGGATAAAGTTTGTCCCGGGTAACGCCCCCCACGGTGAAGCGTTTCGCGAAACACTTGCCGGTCTTCTTGTCCTGATAAAGCAGGGTGTAGAATTCCGGCGGCGCGGCCTTGTCGAACAAGGTCACGTGCAGAATTTCGCGCCCCATGAACAACTTGTCGGCGACCTTGGAAACCTTGAGCGATCCGTCGCCCATGATGCAGAGCACCTGGTCGATGGGACGGCATTCGGTGACGAATTCGTGCTGGCGCCAGTTGAGGCCGATGAAGCCGCCTTCGCGATCAACGTAGAGGCGCTGGTTGGCGGCGATGACCTTGGCGACGTTGATCTGCTCGATCTCGTCGAACGACGTGCGGCGTTTGCGGCCCTTGCCGTATTTTTCGGCCAGTGATTCGAACCAGGCGACGGCGTAGTCGATGAGGTGCGCGAGGTGGTGTTTCACCTGCTCGATGTCGGTCTCGATCTGCTTGATCTTCTCGTCGGCCTTGAAGCGGTTGTAGGCCGAGATGCGCTTGATGCGGATCTCCGTCAGCCGGGTGATGTCGTCATCCGTCACCTCGCGCCGGAGGCGGTCGAGGACCGGTTCGAGACCGGTGCGGATTTCCTCCAACACGCTTTCCCATGTCGTGGATTTTTCAATACGCCGATAGATGCGCTCCTCGATGAAGATGCGTTCGAGCGAGTCCCAGTGCCACTGCTGTTCGAGTTCGCCGAGCTGGATTTCGAGTTCCTGTTTGAGCAGGGCGACGGTGCGGTCGACGGAGCGTCTGAGGATTTCGGAAACACCGAGAAAGACCGGCCGATCGCGGCCCTCGGTCTCCCACGTGCTGTCGAGACTGACGACGACCACGGCGACGTCGGCGTCCGCCGCGGCGGCCACGGCGCGGTCCTGCACGTCGGCCGGCCACGGCTCGTGCACGCGCAGGTCGAGCCCGAGGTCGTCGTTGGCCGTC
>CBINJL010000406.1:0-3795 GCA_966250925.1 uncultured Opitutus sp.
CCCGCCTCCGCCGCCGGTGGCACCGCCTTCGCCCGTGCTGCCGCCGTTCATGATCGGATCGATGGCGGGTTTGAGCAATTGGCGGGTGATGATGGCTTCGAATTGTTTGGCCACCTTCTGCACGTCCTCCGCCGTGATCGCGGCGGTGCGGTCACGCGGAGCAAGTGGCTGGTTGACCACGCCTATGGTGGAACTGACGGCGGCGACGTCCATGGGATCAGTTGATGATGAGCTCGGCCTGCAGGGCGCCGGAGCGTTTGAGCGTTTGGAAAATGGCCATCATCTCGCGGGTGCTGACACCGAGGGCGTTGAGCGCGGCGGCGAGCCGTTCGATCGAAGGTGCTTCCTCGATCACGGTGAACCCGCCCTGAGTCTCCTCCACTTGCGTGTCGGTCGAAGGCACGATGGCGGTTTCTCCACCACGGCTGAAGGCGTTGGGCTGCGAGACGCCGAGCGTCTGTGCCACCGTGATGGTGAGCGCACCGTGGCTGATCGCGACCTGCGAGAGGCGCACCGTGCTGGTCGCGACAATCGTGCCGGTGCGTTCGTTGATGACCACGCGGGCCGGCGAATCAGGCGTCACCTCGATGGTGCCGAGCACGGCGAGAAACGCGACCTCCTGACCATGAAAATCGTCGGGCAACTCCACCGTCACCGAAGCGGCGTCGATCGCCCGGGCGATGCTGGGATACTCGCGGTTGATCGCGGTGGCGAGACGCGCGGCGGAAGTGAAATCCGGGTTGTGCAACTGCAGGCGCATGCGGCCGTCGCGCACGATCGCCATCGGAATCTCACGCTCAACGATGGCACCGTTGCTGATCACACCGACGGTCGGATGATTCTTCTGCACTGTGGCGCCGCCCGCGCCGCCATCGCCGCTGACAAAACCGCCCACCGCGATGGCGCCCTGCGCGACCGCATAGACCTGGCCATCGGCACCGATCAACGGCGTCTGCAGCAGCACTCCGCCCTGCAGCGATTTGGCGTCGCCCATGGAGGCGATGGTGACATCGATACGCGCGCCTTCCTTAAGGAACGGACCAATGTCGGCGGTGACCATGACCGCGGCGGTGTTCTTGGCCTTCACGTCGTTCGAATCGATCTGAAGGCCGTGACGTTGGAGAACGTTGGCCACGGAACGGAGGGTCGTTTCGGCATTGGAGTCTCCATCTCCCGCCAGACCGACCACCAGACCGTAGCCGACAAGTTGATTTTCCCGCGAGCCCTCGACCTGTGCGACGTCCTTGAGGCGCACGGCCCGCAGCGGTGCGGTCGCGCAGACCAGCAGCACGAGGGACAGGACCGGAAAAAGAAGACGCGAACGAAGGGACATCATGGCGGGCAAAGGCGGCAAAATTTTCAGTAAGGACGCAGGTATTCGTAGAGGCGCGTCAGCCAACCGCGGCGCTGCGCGTCGGTGAGCGCGCCTTCGCTGACGAACTCGACGCGGGCGTTGGCGATGTTGCTCGAATAAACGACATTGGCGGAGGTCACGTCCTCCGGCCGCACCAAGCCGTGCAGGACCGCGTGCTGGGTCTCGCCGGCAAACGTGACCCGACGCACGCCCTCGATCACGAAGACACCGTTGGGCAACACGTCGACGACCATGACCGCGGCGCGACCGGTGAGGTTTTGCGAAGCGGTGACCTGGCCGCCACCGGTGAAGTCGTTGGAGCCGCCCATGTCGGTGCCCGGCAGGGCGCCGTTGTGCGTGCCGAAATTGCTGCCCGGAAAAAGGAACTGCGTGACCGAATTGCTGATGTTGGACCCGCTGGAGGTGTTCTTGTTGGCCGAGGTGCTGTTGCTCACGCTTTCGCTGATCGCGATGGTGAGAATGTCCCCCACTCCGGCGGCGCGGCGGTCGGCATAGATCGAACGCTGGGCGGCGCCGCGATCCGAAGGCCAGAGCGACCCTTCTCCGGCGGTGAGGCGGCCAAGGCCCAGCAGCAGCGTAATTAAAATCAGGATACGTCGGTTCATGGCGTTCAGAAACGGACTTCGGCCTGGCCGATGGCGGTGACGACCACGGCGAATTCGCGGCGGGATTCGAGGTTGCGCACCCGCACCAGTTCGCCGGCGAGGCCGTCCTGCAGCGCGAGCGCTTTCATGCTGATGGCGAGCCGGCCGTCGACGGCGGCGACTTCGATCATCTCGCCTTTGCGCACAAGCGGACGGCGGGCGACATCGCGCCAGGTGAGGTAGCGGCCCGCCGGCAGCGAGCGGCTCATATAAAGATCGGAAAAATCGGTGTCGACCGGCACGAGATCGTGCTGGCGGAGGAAATCGACGCGGCGCATTTCAACCAGTTGCGGTTCGATCGCACCGCCGCGATCGAGCGGTTCGCGGGCGACCCACGCATCACGCCAGACCTTGGCGCGCACGAAGATCGCAGCGGTCTGCATGGTGCCATCGATCAGATGGAGCTTCAGCCGCAGCATCATCTGGCCGGCGGGCTTGGGCGGCAGCTCGGTGATCTCGACAATGGTGTCGGCCGACACGTCGAACGGCCGCACGAGCTCAAGTTCCCACTGCCCGTCGGTGCGGTAGTGGTCGGCCAGTTGTTCGGCGATCGGATCGAGCCAGGCATCCGGCGCGACCGGAGCGGCGGCCGGCGTCGCGGCGGGCGCGGGCAGCTCGGCGTTCATCCCACTGGCGGCCGAAGAGACGAGCGCGGCGAGGATGAACAATCCAAGGGAACAGGCGAAACGCGGGCGATTCATGGCGGAGCGTGGCACGGGTTCAGCGCTTCATCTGGGCGATGTTCTGCAACATCTCGTCGGAAGTCTGGATCGACTTGCTGTTAATCTCGTAGGCGCGCTGGGCGACGATGAGGTTCACCATTTCCTCCACGATGTTGACGTTGGAGGATTCGATGTAGCCCTGCATGACCGTGCCGTAGCCGAGCTCGGTCGGCACGCCGACTTCCGGAATACCGGACGACGCGGTCTCTTCGTAAAGATTGCCGCCCATCGAACGCAGGCCGCCGGGATTGGGGAAACGGGTAAGGTTGAGCCGGAAGGTGGTGTTGCCGTCCGGGCCCTGGTAAGTGACTTCGCCGGTTTCGGAGACCGCGATGTTGGTCGTGCCGGGAGGCACCGCCTGGAAGCCGGAAAGCACGGGCATGCCGTCGTTGGTCACGACCTGGCCGGCGGCGTTGAGTTTGAACGAGCCGTCGCGGGTGTAGGCCAGGGTGCCGTCGGGGCGCTGGATTTCGAAGAAACCGTCGCCCTGGATGGCGAGGTCCATCTGCTCGCCGGTGTGGTTGAGCTGGCCTTGGGTGAACACCTTGCCGGTCGCGGCGACGCGCGTGCCGTTGCCCACCTCGATGCCGGTCGGCACGACATTGCCGCCGCCGGCTTCGGAACCGGACGCGCGGGGCTTCTGATAAAGGAGATCCTGAAACTCGATCTTGGAACGCTTGAAGCCCGGTGTGTTCACGTTGGCCAGGTTGTTGGCGATCGTGGTGAGGTTGATCTGTTGGGCATCCATGCCCGTGGCGGCGGAAGAAAGTGAAAGGTTCATGGCTTAACGATCGAGGTGGAGGAGGAAAAATTGAGAATGCGGTGGCGGCGGACGCACGGAGGCATCAGCCGAGTTTTTCAAGGGTTTGCTTCAGCAACTCGTCGCGGTGGCTGATCATTTTCTGGTTCGCTTCGTAGGCGCGGGCGATGCCGACCAGGTCGACCATTTCGCGCAGCGGCTGGATGTTGGCCTGTTCGAGATGGCCCTGCATCACGCCAGGTTCTTCAACGACTTCGGATTCCTGTCCGGGCGCGGCGCGGAAGAGGCCACCGC